>JBEVFG010000081.1:0-3690 GCA_040512415.1 Pseudolabrys sp.
GAACGACATTCTGAACGCCGCCATCGTTTACGGAACCGGGCGGCGCGCGGCGCTCCCCGATCGTCCCGCGACGGGCCAGACGGGAACGACGCAGGATTTCCGCGACGCTTGGTTCATGGGTTACACGGCGCAGCTCACTGCGGGCGTGTGGGTCGGCAACGACAACGGCAAGTCGATGAACCGCGCGACGGGCGGCAGTCTTCCGGCCGATATCTGGAAGCAAGTGATGCGCGTCGCACACGAGGGTCTGCCGCCGCTGCTGCTTCCGGGTACCGTCGTCGCGAACCCGCAAGCCGAAGTGGCGACCTGGGGCGTACAGGCAGCGTCGTCCCACCTGCCGCGCGTTGTCGAAGCGAAGGATATGCTTGCGTCGCAGCGCACGCCCGATGCCAGCGAGCGACGTTATTCGGCGGTTTCGGCCAGTTCCCCGCCCGCGTCGCATCCCGCCAGCGGCATCGGATCGGATTTCATCGAAAAGGCGCTGGAGACGACGCCGCTCGACGGCAAAGCTGCCGAACGCGCGACAATGCCTGAAGCATCGACCGCTCAAAGCGGCGGAGTTCCGTCCAGCAGCTGGTGGTGATTGCTAGTGGCCGCGGCCGTGCGCCGGGCCGTAGCGATGAAGATCGGGTCCGAGCACCTGCAGCCACTGCTTGGCGCTTTCGAACTCAGGGCAGATCTTCTTGACGAGGGCCCAGAAGCGGGGGCCGTGGTTCATTTCGACGAGATGAGCAACTTCATGGGCGGCGACGTAGTCGAGCACAAAGGACGGCGCGAGGACCAGACGCCACGAGAACGACAGTGCGCCGGTGGTCGAGCATGAACCCCAGCGGCTGGTTTGATCGCGAACGCCGATGCGCTTGACCTGAAGCGACAGCGGCCGGGCATGTCTTTCGACGGCCGCGACGAGATCTCGCTTGGCTTCATCGGACAGCCAACGCGTCAGGCGGCTCGGCGCAAGATCCTTGTCGCCAGGAACGAGGATCGAGGGAAGCGGAGCGCGCTTATCGATGGTGACGAGGCGCGTGCGAGCGGCGCCGGTGAAGTTGATTATATGCGGCACGCCGCGCAGCGGCATGGCGGAGGCATGTTCGAAGGGGACATGGTTCGGCAGGCTATCGAGGCGGGCGCGCACCCAGTCGATGTGGCGATTGAGAAAGCTGCCAGCTTCGTCGAGATCGCACTGGAGCGGAAGCGTGACGATGACGGCGCGGCGCGTGCGGCTGACGCGCAGAGTCAAGCGGCGCGCACCAGGATGCCGGCGCACTTCCAACTGCGCGCCAATGTCTTCGAGGCGAACGGGTCGCGATTTGGAACTCAAGTCTATCGCCCGTCGTCCGGTCATGGTCGTCATGCGCTCTGCCCCCTGAAGCCGACGCGCATCCAAGTGATGCAACGAAGTGCCGATCGTGTGTGATGGATCAATACAGCACGAAAATGACCTATCAAGGTTCTCGTCGTCGCTCCAGTTGCAATGACGGTAGCATGATCCAGCATGTGAATGTGTGGCCTAG
The DNA here is from genome assembly GCA_040512415.1 of Pseudolabrys sp. Classification (GTDB taxonomy): domain Bacteria; phylum Pseudomonadota; class Alphaproteobacteria; order Rhizobiales; family Xanthobacteraceae; genus Pseudolabrys. Next base: position 1,515 of record JBEVFG010000081.1, read on the forward strand.
CGGTCTCAGGAACGAATCGCCGCGATGTGTCTCAGGAAAGCGCTTTGTCCAACGCCAGCGCCAGTTGATCGACGTCATTCGTGTGCGGGACCGGCGCGACCAACGTCCCGTCTTTTCCCATGAGATAAAAGATAGCGGAATGATCGATGGTGTAGCGCTTGGGATCCTTGTCGTCCCGAACCTTCTGATAATAGACGCGATAGGCCTTAGCGGTCGCGGCGATTTCGCTTTCGCTTCCGGTGAGGCCGACAAGACGCGGATTGAACGCCTTGATGTATGCCGCGATCTTCTCCGTCGTGTCCTCAGTCGGATCGAGCGTAATGAAAATCGGCACGATCTCGTCGGCGCGCTTGCCGAGCTTGTCGAGCGCCGCCGACATGACTTGCAGGCCGGCGGGACAGACATCCGGACAGTTCGTGTAGCCGAAGAACACAAGCATGTAACGGCCGCGATAGTCCTTGTCGGTGACGCGCTTTCCGGTTTGATCGACAAGACTGAACGGGCCGCCGACCGAGGGTTTGCCCGAAACGGTGGACTGGCCTTCAACCGGCTCGCCGGATCGCAGGGCCAGGAAGCCGAGCGCCGTGCCGGTCAGAAGGCCGGCAAAGGCCAGGGCGATCATCGTGCGGTTCATTACCTTGCTGTCTCCGACTCGCAGTGTCTAAAGATGATAGTGGCCGATCGAACCTTGGCAGTTAACGACGGTGAGCGGCGGGCGTAAACCTCAAGCGGAAAATCGAGAGGCATGCTGCGATGATCGCCTTGTATGCCGGGACTCTGTCGCTCATTATCGCGGTGATGGGCATCAAGGTTACGCTTCATCGATCAAATACAATGGAGGCGAGAGGATCGTGCTGCCTGCCGCAGGCATCGCGCTGATCGTCCACCACGCGTGAGCGGAGTTCGGCAGCCGAAGTGACACTGACATGGGGCACGGCGATTGTTCTCGCAATCCTAAACATGCTTTCGGTGGACAGGTAATATCGCAAGCCGCGCGAGCGTGACGATCATGCGACTTCACGTCACGATGTTTGAATTTGGATTGTCTTGGCCATGAGCACCTTACTGGATAGCCAGCCTGCAGCCCCGCTGCTGAAGGGGATCGTCAACGAACGCGAAAGCCAGCTTCGGCTATTGACGAGCGTTCGCCTGCGCTGGACCGCCGTGTTGGGCCAACTTGCTGCGATCGCGGCAGTGACATTGCTGTACGGGTTTCCGCTCAACATCGGAAGCTGCCTCGTTCTGATCGCAATGTCGGCGTGGCTCAATGTGTTTCTTTCGATCCGGTATCCCTCGCGCCACCGTCTGACCACGCGGTTCGCGTTCGCGCTCGTGATATACGACCTGCTTCAGCTCGCCGGCCTCCTTTATCTCACCGGCGGAATTCAAAATCCGTTCGCGGTGCTTCTGGTTGCGCCGATCACGGTGGCATCGGCGACGCTGCCGCCGCGCTACACGCTGTTTCTCGGTGGCCTCGTGATCGTCGCCGGGACGCTTCTTATCAGTCATCATCATCCGTTGCCGTGGTATGCGGGCATGCGGTTCGAGTTGCCACGCGATTATAAGATCGGGGCGCTGATTGCACTCATCGCAACCATGGGATTCATGGCTTTCTTCACGTGGCGGCTGAACAAGGAATCGCGGCAGATGTCGGCGGCGTTGGCTGCAACGGATATGGTGCTGGCGAGCGAGCAAAGGCTGCACGCGCTCGACGGCCTTGCGGCCGCTGCCGCCCACGAACTCGGTACGCCGCTTTCGACCATCGTGCTCGTTGCGAAGGAGCTCGAATACGAGCTTGGCAACGACAGCCGGTATCGCGAAGATCTCCAGCTGCTGCACAGCCAGGCCCGACGATGCCGCGAGATCCTGCAGAAGCTGACACGCAAGCCCGACGAGCAGGATCCTATGCACGCGAGCCTGACCGTCGTCGAGCTGTTGGAAGAGGCATCTATCGCGCACCGTGCGGCGGGCAAGCGCATTATCATCTCCGCGAGTCCGCTTCCCGGTCTCGATGACGAAGTGCGGATCGAGCCGGTGGCGCACCGGCGGCCGGGCGTGATCTACGGTCTCGGCAATCTGATCGAGAACGCGGTCAGCTTCGCGCAGTCGGTAGTGCAACTCAGCGCCCGGTGGAACGGGTCGCATGTGTTCTTTACCATCACCGACGACGGCCCGG
>JBEVFG010000082.1:0-4219 GCA_040512415.1 Pseudolabrys sp.
GACGGCAGGCGATAGAGCCAGATCGTCGCGCGCGGCCGCGGCACGCCGAGCGCTTCTCCCGCTTTCACTGCTGCCGCCTGCAGCCAGTAGATGCCGACCGGCTTCTTGTAGCGGACCTCGTTCTGGAACCGGATGTCGACATACTCGCCGGTTTCCAGCATCTGCTTCGTCGCCTGCGCAAAGCGCGCCTCGTCGCGATCGACCGGCGGGATCTGGAAAAAGCCCGGCAGGAAGGCCAGCAGTGAGAACAGCAGAAGCAGCACAACGGCGCGTCTAAGCGAGACCACCGCATAGTCGAGCGCTGTGCCAAGGCCGCGGCCCGGAACAAGCGATGGGCCGGCCTTATTCGTCGTGATGCTCACTCTCGAAGCCCCTTAGACCCGCAAATTTCGGACAATAGAGCCAAGCCCGCGCGCTGTCATTGGCAGCGCTACTGCATCCTCACCGATACGCTGTCGGTGGCGCCGGTCGCATCCATCACCGTCAGGCGGACAAATCCGGGACCATCCGGACGGAAGAACAATGTGCGCCGGCCGCTCTCGGCCATAAGCGGCACGCCGTTCACCATGACAGTCAGCGGCGCACGGCCGCCGGCGATCGTGAGCGCGACCGGGTTGGGCTGGTCGCCGCCGGCCAATTCGAGCCGCGCGCCGTCCGGCGGGAACATGATGCGCGGGCGCTCGGTCGCTTCACGCAAACCCGTGCCGGCGTTGAAACGCTGCAACGGCGGCGGCAGCTTGCTGTTCGCCGCGAAGATCGTGCCTTTCGGCGCCTGCGGTAACGGCACGGGAGTGAAGCCGGAACGGGCAAAGGCATCGAACAAGATCGGCGCCGCAGACGCGCGGCCGTAAAGACCGGGCACCGGCGCACCGTCGGGCCGCCCGACCCAAACACCGATCGTCATGCGACCGTCGAAACCGATCGCCCAGGCGTCGCGATAGCCGTAGGACGTGCCGGTCTTGAAGGCGATACGCCCATGCGGCGCATTGTCCGGCGGCGGCGCGCCCATGAGAACGTTGCCGACGTACCACGCTGCTACAGGGTCGAGCAGTCGCCGTGGGTTTGGTGGCACTGCGTCCACAAGTTCGCTCAACGCTATCGCCGAGCCCTGTCGGGCCAGCGCCGCATAAAGCATCACCAGATCCGTTAGCCTGACACCTACACCGCCCAATCCCATCGCGAGACCGGGCGCCTCGTTCTTCGGCAGGACGAGCGCGGTACCGGTTTGGGTGAGCCGCGCGCTCAGACGGCTGACGCCGACCTTGCCGAGCACGGCAATCGCCGGAACGTTGAGCGACAATTGCAGCGCGCGGCGGATGGTGACGGTGCCCTGGAACGTCAGATCGAAATTTTCCGGCGCGTAGTTGCCGTACCGTGAGGGCTTGTCGTCGATCAGCGTCTCAGGGTGGATGAGACCGTCTTCGAACCCGAGTCCGTAGATGAAAGGCTTGAGCGTCGAGCCCGGCGACCGCAGCGCCTGCGTCATGTCGACCTGGCCGGCGCGGCGCGTATCGGAATAGTCCGCCGAGGCGACGCGCGCCCTCACCTCGCCGCTTGCGTTGTCGACCGCAAGAACGGCGACGGAAATATCCGGACCGAGCGTCCGCGCGCGTTCAAATGCGAGATCCTGCAAACTCTTCTGCAACGGGAGTTCGATCGTCAGGCCATGCACACGCTTGTCGGGTTCGTGCAACACCACCTGGTCGGCCGCATGCGGCGCAAGCATCGGCAATTGCTTGCGCTCGTGTGGAACGCTCTGGGTCTTGGCGCGGGCGATCTCGTCGCGCGGTGCCACGCCCGCCGCCGCGATCCGGTCCAGAACGCGGTCGCGCGCGGCCCGCGCGGTCTCCGGAGAACGGTCCGGCCGCCGCAGCTCGGGAGATTGCGGCAGCGCGACAAGCAAGGCCGCCTCCGCGAGCGACAATTTTCGCGGCTCCTTGCCGAAATAGGCCAACGACGCCGCGCGAACACCCTCGAGATTGCCGCCATAGGGCGCGAGCGTCAGGTAAAGAGCAAGAATGTCGTCCTTGCGGAGCGCGTGTTCGATTTCAACCGCGCGCACGATCTGCCGCAGCTTCGCGCCCAGAGTGCGATGCTCACGCGGCTCCAGCAGCCGCGCCAGTTGCATCGTGATGGTGGAGCCGCCCGAGACGACGCGACCATTGGTAACGAACTGATAAGCGGCTCGTACCATCGACAGCGGATCGACGCCGTTGTGCCCGTAATAGCGATTGTCTTCGTAAACAAACAGCAGGCGCACAAAACGCGGATCGACATCTTTCACCGTGACGGGCAATCGCCAACGCCCCTCCCGCGTCGCATAGGCGCGTAGCAGTCGCCCTTCGCGGTCGAGCACGATATGCGAGTACTCAAGGTTCTTGCCGAGAGGTGCGGGTCCCAATGCATAGACCCCAGTCGCACACACAGCCACGATGATGGCGGCCGTTGCGCCGGTTTCTGCAAGTATGCGTTGCCAGCGTTTCATCTCGCCGTGATCTCGATCGCGCCCGTGGCGGTTCGGCCAAAGCGGTCAGGCCGATACATGTCCTCGACTTTGGCCTGCGGCAGTACATATCGCCCCGGCGACACCGCACGCACGACATAGGCAACCGTAAAGACCGGCGATGCGTCCGCCGCCCGGTCGAAGGCTGCGGTGAAGCGGTCGTCGCGGAATTCGCTGTGCACCGGCTCGGCGCCGTCCGCAATCCAGTCGAGGATGCCGGTTTCGCCGGAGGAGACCAGGCGCGGATTGTCGATTTCGAATCCGGCCGGCAGGTAGTCGGCAACGATGACCCGGCCGAATTGCGGTTGCGGCTCGGTCACCTTCAGCACCACGACAAAGCGCTGGTTTTGCCTTGCCTTGCTCGGGTCGGCCGCTTCCCCGGCAAGCGTGTGGTAACTGCGCTCGATCTTGAAGCCGCTTTCGGCCGCCGGCTCGGGCGTGATTGGCGATCCGCTGACGCTGACGACCGTCTGCACGTTGCCGTCGCCGTTGTTTTGAACCGCATAGGACGATGCAAGATCGTCCGGCTGCAAATTGCGGTAGAGCGCGCCCTGCCGCGTTTCACCATTGACGTTGAGCGAGATGGAGTTGAGCTGCTTGGCAAGAGCGCGCGCGGCCAGCACCAGCCAGGCGTTCTCCTGGGTCGATGTCGACGCCGCCAGCGTGCGCGCTGTGTCGATGCGCAGCACGGCATCATCGATCGTCTTCTGCGGCGCGCGCCCTTCCGAAGCGAGCGTCACCAACGCGGCCGCATCGCGCAGTGCTGACCCGAAATCGGCGCGCCCAAGATCGAGCTTCGGCTGTGGCGCAATGGCATCGAGCGCCGCAAGATAGGCGTTATCGGCGCGCGCCTTGTCGCCGACCATCGCAAGCGCCGCCGCAATCTGCGCTTTTGCGATTGGCGTTGCGACGTCGGAAAGCTTGACGTCGGCGATGTAGCGCAGATCGCCGATAGGCGCAGCGCCGTTACGCGCCAGCACATAGAGCGCATAGGCAAGCTCGCGCCCGCCGTTCCTGGATGGCTCGGCTGCGCCGGCCACGTAATTCCGAAGGCGGTCGATCGCGAGCGTATAAGCCGTCTGCGGCACGTCGAAGCCGCGCGCCCGCGCGCGCGTCAGGAAATCGGTGACGTAGGCGTCGAGCCATGGATCGTCGCCACCGACCGACCACAGCCCGAACGAGCCGTTCGAGCCCTGCCGCGCCAGCAGGCGCGGGATCGAATCCCTGATGCGCTGGTCAACGTCGCCATCGGGCGAAAGCTGCGCCTGCGCGGCAAGCTCGTTGACGTAGAGTATCGCCATGGCGCGGCTCGCGATCTGCTCGGAACAGCCGAAGGGATAGCGATCGAGCGCATTAAGAAGCGTCGCAGCGTCGAGCGACGTTGAGACGGCGACCGACAGACCGACGCGGCCGGTGCCCGGCACGAAATCGGCAAACAGATCCTTCGACAATGTGAGCGTCTCGCCCTTGGCGAGCGTGCGTACGGTGCGCCTTGTCAGGATTTGCGTCGCGGGGCGCACGTCGAGCGCATAGCTGCGCTCGAGTGCAAAATTGTCCGGCCCGCTCACCTTCACCCTCACAGTGCTTGGTCCGGCACCGGATGCTGTCACCGGAATGGACACACGATCGCGTTGCTTGGCCGCAAGTTTGAGCGCCTGCGGCTGGTTTCCGTCCAGCCTGGCAGCCCCGTCAGTGGCTACAGCGAGATTGTAATCA
>JBEVFG010000083.1:0-2510 GCA_040512415.1 Pseudolabrys sp.
GCCCTCGACCGTAAGGTCTCGTTGAGCCGAACGCAAAGTTATTGCGAAGCCGCCGAGCACGTCTATGAAGCTTACGACCATCAGCAGGAAGAAGGTCGCGGTGGCAGCTTGCTTGACGAGGATAAACTCGACGATCATGCCGAGAAACAGGATCAGTGACAGCGTGTGATCAACGACGGTGCGAATACCGATGCGTGTCGACTTCATGATTTCGCCGAACAGCAGCAGGATCGCCAGTACGAGAAGCATGTCCCCGGCCGACATTGTCCAATCGGCCCCGGACACCATATGAACAGTGCTTGCTGTTCCGGTCCAGGAGACGCCCGGCATCAGAAACGCGATGATGTTGTATATGGCGAACGGAACCAGCAGCAGAGGAAAGCCGAGCATAAACATGGCGCAGCTTCCCTTCCGGCCCCAGCCCTCGCGTTATGCCTCGGTCTTGGGCTTCAGGACCTGGCGGCCTTTGTACATTCCGGTCTTCAGGTCGATGTGGTGAGGGCGCCGCAATTCGCCGGAATCCTTGTCCTCGACATAGGTCGGCCGCTTGAGCGCGTCAGCGGAGCGGCGCATGCCGCGGCGCGACGGCGAGGTTTTTCTTTTCGGCACAGCCATGGGACGAAACTCCTGAAAAAGCGCGATCTTTTGATTTGAAGCCGGGCTTATAGAGGAAGGCGCACGCCAAGGCTAGTGTCTTTGCCGCAGACATGACGCGGCCCCCGGAGCACGCTCTGCGCGGGCGACATAGAGGCCGGCGAGCCGGCGCAAGCCGGGTCCAGGCTGCCGCGCATTTCTTGCGGCGGGATTGGGCAACATTGCCGCCAAAAGTGCGGCCTGATAGCGAGAGACGTCATTTGCCGACCTGCCGAATGCACGGCGCGCGCCGGCCTCAACGCCGAATTCACCATTCGGACCCCACTGCGCGACATTGAGGTAAATCTCCATGATGCGCCGCTTCGGCAAAACGAGATCGATCCAAAGCGCCAGCGGGAATTCCAGCGCCTTGCGTACGTAACTTCGGCCCTGCCAAAGAAACAGGTTCTTTGCCAGCTGCTGCGTGATGGTCGAGCCGCCGCGCATTTCATCGAAGTCGTCGGCCTCGGTGATCGCTTCGCGGATCTCGGTCAGATCCACGCCGTGATGGCTGCAAAAACGCCCGTCCTCGGCTATGATGACCGTAAGCGGCAATGCTGGTGAAATGCGGCTGAGCGGAACAGGATGGCGCTCGACCCTCGCTCCGCTCATCCGGCGCCAGAGCATCGTCGTCGAGACCGGGTCGACGACCGCATAAATCGGGGTGAGCGCATAAGGAAGCAGCACGAGTGCCAGAAGCGCGATCATAAGGACACGCAGCCCGCGCCGTAACCGCGGCCGATTCCCCATACCCGATCTTTTATCCGGCCCATCCATCCGTCCCAGCCTAACCCATTCGATCCACGATTGACCCCACTTTGCGGAAGCGGGAGTAGCCGCTATCAATGCCACGATGAAAAACGATACCGCCCGCTTTACCGATCGTCTCGCCGCAACTGCGCGCGACATTGAGACGCTGCTCGACCGGCTCCTGAGCCCTGCGGCGCTGAGCAGCGAGACGGCTCGGCCGCCGCGCCTGATCGCCGCCATGCGTCACGGGGCCCTGGATGGAGGAAAGCGTCTGCGCCCTTTCCTTGTTGTGGAGACGGCGGCACTGTTTGACGTAGATCGGGCCGGCGCACTCATGGCCGGCGCAGCACTCGAGCTCATCCATTGCTATTCGCTGGTACATGACGATTTGCCGGCGATGGACAATGACGGCCTCCGCCGCGGAAGACCGACGGTGCATAAAGCATTCGATGATGCGACTGCGATTCTTGCCGGCGACGCGCTGCTGACACTCGCCTTTGATGTCATGGCGCGGGACGAAGTACACGCCGACGCTGCTGTACGCACCGCCCTCGTGCTTGAGCTTGCACGCGCGTCAGGACTTGGCGGCATGGCCGGCGGCCAGATGCTCGATCTTGCGGCCGAAGGCCGATTTGAAGGCAAGCGGACGCTCAGCGAAAACGAGATCGTCACATTACAGGCTATGAAGACTGGTGCACTGATCCGGTTCGCCTGCAATGCCGGTGCAATTCTCGGAAAGGCTGATGCCGCGGCACGTGCAAGGATTGCGCGATACGGTTCCGCAATCGGCCAGGCATTCCAGATCGCCGACGATTTGCTCGACGTTGAAGGCGACGCCAAGACTCTAGGCAAAGCAGCCGGCAAAGATGCAGCGGCCGGCAAGGCAACGCTTGTTGCAACCTTGGGCGTCGACAGGGCGCGCGCTCGTCTCAACGAATTAGTTGCGGAGGCCAACGCAGCGCTGGCACCTTTCGGTTCGAAATCCGATATGCTGCGAGCCACCGCCCGCTTTATCGCGGAGCGGAAGGCCTGAACCGCGCGCAAGGATTGCGACATGGCCAAAAGCAAGCCTACGCGGCCGCTGTCGCCACTTCCGGTGCGCATTGTCAGGCTGCACGCCAAACTCG
>JBEVFG010000084.1:0-5273 GCA_040512415.1 Pseudolabrys sp.
ATCGCTGAATATGATTGCGCCGTCACGGGGCATGGTTGTTCAAAATTGCCACCGGAATTGCCACCGAACGCGTCAAGACTGGGTGATATTGGGCAGTACGCTCCGGGTGGCAGATAGCGAAAAACGCCAGCAAAATAAGACTGATCGATACGTTCAGATATTATTGCGTACGCCCGAATAGTATTACGGGCCCTGACGCAATCGGGCGAGCAATTTCAGGCCTGCGTAGCCGTCGGGCTCCAGTCCGACCTTCTTCTGGAAGGCGATGATCGCCCGCACCGTGTCGCTGCCGGTGCGGCCGTCGACGTCGTTCTTGAAACCGTGCTCGCTGAGCCGGCGCTGTATTTCCTTGACCTCTGCCAGGGTCGGCGCGCGTTCTCCGCCGGAGAACTGCTGGCGAAACGGCGGATCGCCTCTGATGAGGTCGCCGAGATGGCACAGCGCCAGCGCGTAGGTGCTGGATGGATTGTACGAATAGACCGCGCGGAAATTTTGCCCGACCAGGAACGCCGGCCCGCCGGCGACCGGGATCCAGAGTTTCGCTTGGTCGCCGGGCCGGGCAAATGCAATTCCGTCGGCGCGTTGCACGCCCAGTTCGTGCCATTTCGCGTAAGGACGCATCGTCCGGTTGTTTGCAAGGCGCGTCTGGCCGGCCGGCACCTTCACCTCACAGCCCCAGGCCTCGCCGCGCCGATAATTTCCGCGTTCGAGCAGGTAGCGCGCCGTGCCGGCGAAGGCATCGTCCGGCTTGCCGAAAGGGGAGGCGCGGCCGTCGCCGTCGTAGTCGACGCCCATGTTCAGCCAGACCTCCGGCATCCATTGCGTGTGACCCATCGCGCCGGCCCAGGAGCCGACCATCTCCTCAGGCTTGGCCCAGCCGCGATCAACAATCGTGAGGGCGTTGAGCAGTTCGGCCTCCCAATATTTTCGCCGGCGCGGCTCGCCCCAGGCGAGAGCGGCGAGGGCGGGGATGATCGGCCGCATGTATTTCGGGTTGGTCATAACATCGCCGAACGACGACTCCATGCCCCACAGCCCGATCAAAATGTAGCGGTCGACGCCGTATTCCTTTTCAATGCGTGACAGGAGCCCGGCATATTGCTTTGCGCGCTCTTTCCCGGTGATGACACGCCACTCCGAGCAGCGCCGGTTGATGTATTGCCACATCAATTCGGTGACCTCGGGTTGCGCGCTGAACTGCGCGTAGACGCTCGTGTCCGGCGTCACGTTGCCCATCACCCGGTCATAGGTTTGTTCCGAAATGCCGCGCTTGAGCGCACGCGGGCGGAAATTTGCAACCCAATGTGCGAATGCCGGCGATTGCACTGCAATGGCGGCGCCCTCGATGGAGAAACTTGCAGCAAAGGCGACCGCGCTCACCAGGAAGGAGCGACGGCTGCAGCTTTCGGCAGCAATGGGAAAAAAGACTCGCGCCATAACGGTATTGTAGTGACAGGGTGTGCGCGCACAATCGGCAGTATGTCGCTAGCCGTCGTCGCGCTTACGCCGTTTTCGGGCGTGTTTGCGCTTTTTGTGAGGCTTCTCTTTTGCCTTCTGCGGCTTGCTATTTGCGCTGGCGGACGCATGCGTTTGCACGATCGGCACCTGCACAACAGATGGCTGATCGGAAGGGTTCATGATTACGGGCGGCACGCCGACAATCGCAGGAGCCTGATCACCGTCCTTGATCTCGGTGCCTCGCGCGCCGATCAATCGCTCATAAGCGGCCACGAGCGTCATGTAGGGATTGACGAAGACCCAACCGGCTTTGGTCGGCACCTGCATGTCGAAATGGAGATGATAGGTCGTGCCACGCTCCGTGCGATTGTAGTTGCCGACCTTCCCAATGACCTCACCCTCGAGCACCAGCTTGCCGCTGACGATGCCATCGGCATCGAGCTGGTTCGGGTTCATGTGCATGTAGCGCACGCGCACATGCATCGCCGGTGTATTGATGAACAGGTAGATGGCCTCCTGCTTGCGTGCGCGCAGAATGAACCCGTCATGGGTTGCGACCACCTCATGCTGATAAGGCTGACAGCGATCGGCGCCGTCATTGAACAGCGTGCAGGAGCTTGGCCGGATGTCCTGGCCCTGGTGGCCTTCGCCTCCGGGGCATTGGCCCACGAAGTACCGGCGGTGCTCACAGAAATTGTCGCGCCACGGATAAGAGTAGTTGCCGGGCGCAGACTCGTTGAAGACCAGCGGCCTGCCGTTCACTTTGCATGAATAGGGCTGGTCCTTCCGGCGCGGGCTGCGCATCGATCGGCCGGTGAAATCGCAGTCGCCCCAGTTGTTGAACGACTGTGAATTTGCGAAGGCCGGCGCGGTCTTGAGCGGGAAACGCAGGCGCGCATAGACGGTGTAGTCGCCGCGGCCGCCGATGTCTTTCTTCAGTCCGGTGTTGGGAATGATGAAGCCGGGACTGAAATAGGTGAAGTCCTTCGAGGTTTCGGCGGGACGGTCCAGCGCAAGCGCCTCAGGCTTTTCCAACGCCGGCGCCGGCGATCCGCCGGCAAGCTTGAGCGCGCGCAGGAAACGATCCATGACGCGATCGGCCTGCTTGCAGGTGAGAATTTTCGAGCGTGGCCGCGTGTCCAGACAGTAGATCGCAGCGACATAGGTGACGCCGTAACGCTCGAAGCCGTAGCGGACGTATGACTCGTGCAGGTAGCGGCGGATGCCGGGGTATTCGTCCTGAAGCGATTTCACGAGCTCGCCGTCGCGCACCGCCGGGCCGTCAAGCTCGTAGGTCATGGCGAGGCCCGAGAACAGGACGTAGGCCGGCTCGGCGTAACGGATGTCGGAAAGCTCCCGAACATCGGCAAGCGTCAGTGCGAAGGCGGAGTCATAGCCGGCTGGGCCAGTCACGAAAAATCTTGTCGGCCGAAATCCCGACCGCATGAAACGATCAGCATTTTCGACGGCCTTTTCCAGCGGAGGCTCGGGATTGGCCGCGCGGTCCTTGATGAAGGCGTCGACGTCGTAAGGCAGGAGAACAGGTACGGAGCTGTCGGCAATTTTCGGGAAGCTGATACCGGCCGCCGCGTTGAGCTTGGCGAACGCCTCGGCCGGCGTGCCCGCCGGTCTGTCGACAATGCTCGCGGCAGCGGCATCCCAGTCGACCTTTGCGACCGAGATACGCGGGCTCTTCAGCTCCTGGGCGGACGCTGCACCGGCAAAGAGCAGTGCTAGGCCAACGAGAATGAGACGCTTCAATCCGCTTCCCTCGCTCTGCCCCGTCAGCCCAGAATTAACATCGGAAGCAGAAGTTAAAGGCATCGAACTCCGGCATACAAGGGCTGCTTTCGGGTGTAGGGTGCGCCGCAATGTTCAGACAGCGTGCCGACGACGGGAGATGAATGGAAATGACGGTGCGTGAAGCCAATCTGACTCCGGCCTCGAGCGCGGATCGCGAACCCGAGATGATCGAAAGTGGCGGTACCGCGCGCCTGCATCTGACGCTTGCCACCACCGACTACGACCACGTGCGCGATCTTGTGAATGGGGTCATCCGCCCCGAGGGCATTACCCTGACCGCCTTCGTGCTTCCGGTCGAAGAAGTTTTCTACAGGTTTATTAAAAACCGCGAGTGGGACATCTCGGAAATGTCCTTCGGCAAGTTCATCGGCTTTGCCTCGCAGGGCAACTCGCCTTTCGTCGGAATTCCGGTTTTTCCATCACGTGTTTTCCGGCATTCGGCATTTTACGTGCGCGCCGACCGGGGCATCGGCAAGCCGAAGGATCTTGAAGGCAAGCGGGTCGGCATTCCGGAATGGGCGCAGACTGCCGGCATCTATGCGCGCGGCTTCCTTGCGGAAACAGCCGGTGTCGACTTACGCAAGATTCATTGGGTGCAAGCCGGTATGAACGAAGCTGGCAGGGAGGAAAAAGTCGAGTTCAAGCTTCCGACCGGAATTCAATATGAGCAGCGGCGAGACACCAGCATTTCCGCCATGTTGCTGTCTGGCGAAATCGATGCGGCGATTTCTGCGCGTGTGCCCGATGCATTTGAAAAAGGCGGCGGAAAGATCGTGCGGCTCTATCCGGAATACCGTAGCGACGAAGCGCGCTACCACGCGGCGACCGGCATTTTCCCGATCATGCACGTGATCGCGATGCGCCGTGCCGTATTCGACCGCTATCCGTGGGTGGCGATGAACTTGTTCAAGGCCTTCGATGAAGCCAAGCAACGAAGCCTTGGACGTGTGCGGGATTTGACGGCATCACGGATTCCGGTGCCCTGGTCCGCCACAATCAGCAGCGAATGGGGCAAGAACTTCGGCGATGACCCGTTTCCGTACGGAGTCGAGGAAAACCGCAAGACGCTGGAAGCGTTCTGCCGTTTTGCGCACGCGCAGGGGATCACGGCAAAACAGCTTGCGCCGGATGATCTGTTCCCAAAAGAAGTGCGCGCGAGCGTCCGCGTCTAGTCTTTGGCGCGTTCGACGTAGGATCCGTCGGCGGTACTCACGATGACCCGCGTGCCGACCGTGATATGTGTCGGGACCATGGTGCGCCCACCGTTCGACAGTTTGGCCGGCTTGAACGAACCGGATGCGGTTTGCCCCTTCACGACCGGCTCGGTGTCCACGATCTCGAGCGTCACCTTTTGCGGCAGTTCGATCGCGACCGGCACGCCTTCGTGCACGCTGAGGTTCACCACCATGCCTTCCTGCAGATAGATCGACTGGTCACCGATGATATCGGCGGGCACCTGGACCTGGTCGAAGGTCTCCTGATTCATGAAGTGAAAGCCGTCGCCGTCCTGATAGAGGTAGCTAAACTCATGATCCTCGACATGGGCGCGCTCGACCTGGTCGGTGGTCTTGTAGCGCTGCGACGTCTTCACGCCGTCCGAAATCCGGCGCATATCGACCTGGGTCGTCGGAGTGCCCTTGCCGGGATGAAAATTTTCCGCGGTCATAACGACATAGAGCTTGCCGTCGATATCCACGATATTGCCCTTACGGAGCGAAGAAGCGATGACCTTCACGATTAGGATCCTTAACTTATGTGCAGCAGGAGGCCGCGGTTTCGGGGCGCACCATAGCGATCTTCGCGGCCGTTTCCAGTCTTTCCCACATATGGTCTGATAGAGGTAAATGTGCCGGGAAGCCCACCGTTCTGGAGCCGAGATGCCTATGTGGCCGGCAGGCCTTACCTGCTGGCACGCGGGCGTATCATGGCAGCTCTACGAAATTGGTTTGCGGCGCGCGATTTCGTTGAGGTCGAAACCGGGGCGTTGCAGGTGTCTCCTGGCAACGAGACAC
>JBEVFG010000085.1:0-2849 GCA_040512415.1 Pseudolabrys sp.
CACGGTCTCGACGATCTCTCCGACCGCGCTTTCGAATGCGTTGGCGAGCTCGCGCATGTCGGCCTGGCGCTGCTCCGCCTGCCGCGCTTCGGCGTCGCGCTGCTCACCGCGCAGCCGCTCGGCTTCGAGCATATTGTTCTTGAACACCTCGACCGCGCCGGCCATTTCGCCGATCTCATCGCGGCGGCCGAGGCCCGGGATCGCCATTCTGACGTCGCCACCGGCGAGCCGTGTCATGGCCGATACCATCGAGGCCAGCGCATTTGAGATCGAGCGGCCGATCACGAATGACAGGCCGCACACGAGGACGACGGACAATGCAAACGCAATGAGCATCCATATTTTCACGGCGTCGCGCGTCGATGCCTCGGCCGCTTCGGCTTCGCGGTACAGCCGCTCCACGCCCTGCGCAATCTCGACCATCAGGGGTTCAAAGCCGCGAAACGTCGTCATCATGCTGGCGTCGTAAGCGGCGGTTTGCTGGGCTGTCTCGGCCCAGGCCGCAAATTCCTTCTGGTAGGTCGCCAACTTCGCGGTAATGTCCGCCACGACCGGAGCAGCAATCGCGACCGCAGCAAGCGCTTTTGAAAATTCGGCGGCGGACTTTTTGATCTCCGCGACATATTTCTGGTCGCGCCGCAGCATGAAGTCCTTCTCGTTCCGGCGCATCATCAGCATCCAGCTGGTCAGGCGCGGGTCGTCGATTTCCTTGAGCTTGCTCTCGATATCATGGACCGCGCCGCGCAGCGCGCCGGACAGGCCCAGATTTTCGTTCAGGCCCAGCTTGATCTCCGCACCTACCAGATTTGTAAAATCGGCGGCGTATTTCGTGAATCCGTCATGCGCGAGCTTGACCTTCTCCGTCAGCACGCCGAGGCCGGCGGCCCGGGTCAGATCCTCCAGCCGGCCGAAATCACGGTCGATCTTGACCACCAGTTCGGAATGCGATTTCGCATAGGCCTCATTGCGGCGCTGTTGAAAATTCTTTTCGTTACGCCGGGCCTCGAGCATTTCGATCGAAAGCTGCTTGTTGAGATCGGATATCTCCCGCGCGCTTTTCGCAACCGTACGCGAGGCGTCCTGCGACTGGCTTCCGGCTTGATAGATCGCGGCGAATGCGAGCAGCCCGGCCAGTCCGACAATGCCGATTGCCATGACCTTGTGGGTGAGACGAACGGAAAAGCCACTCATGAGGATTTCCTGATTTCAAAAGGTTCGGCGCGCCAAGGGCCAACGCAATACGCCCGCGCTTCTGGTCTGCACCGATGCGTCCGCAAAATGCCTAACTACGAGGCAATATGATTACAGTCTGATGCTGCTGATTAGTATTAACGCGAAGTCCGTAGGATTACGCAGCCGGCGTGAAACCTTTGCTAATCGAACGATCGGATCTCCTACGTCAGGCGGCGCGCACCGACTCGCGGCCCGGCCGCCTCCCGCCCTTCTCCGCGGTGAGTTGGAATGAGATTCGCCACCAGCTACATGAATGCGCCGGGCCGTATGACTACGGCCGCGCGTTCCGCGGGGTGCAGGATTGGCAGGATCGACGTTCCGCGCGATCACTCGGTCGAGCGGCGCAGCTCCGACGCACCTTCGACCTTGACCGGCTCAGACTTGGCCGGCTCGGCCTTGGGTTCGGATTTCACCGGCTCGAGCTTGGCGCTCTCGACCGGCGGCGTCTCGACCCGCGCCGTCACTTCGGCGCGCGCATCAGCGGAGCGGGACGGCTCGTCCCGGCGGTGCAGCGAGCGCGGCCGCGCCACGGAGCGCGCCATCAGCATCTGCGAGGCGCCCTGATGGCGGAAATCGCAATAGGCGAAGCCCATGCCCGAGACGGAGCCGCGGAACGAGCGATCGTCGCGCTTGTCGAGATTGAAGCACGGCTCGAACGGAAGTCCCTTGATCGAAGCGCAAACCGACTGGCCCCGAATCTGTAGCGTGTTGCCGGGCAGGCGCATATGGCGGATCGGTCCCGAGCCGCTGAACTGGATAGAGCCGGCTGCTCCGAGATCGTCGGACACGCGGCCGGCGCCGCGGGTGCCGTCAAAGCAGGTGAAGGCGAACACCTTGCCGGCCACAAACCTGCGCGCCTCGTCGGCATTCATGCTCCCGGCCAGCGCAGGAACCATCATCGCAGTGGCCGTGACGGCCCCCAGAACCAAACGCGCAACCATGTGGCTACTCCAACTTAACAAAAGAGCGCGGGCCCCCACCAAGGCGTCTTTACCCGCTGCTTACCATACCAACCGTGGCAACATTGGAGCAGGTTGGTTGGTAAAGTCTGAACAGCGTTAGACGATTTTTACCACGATTCGACCGCGGACTTGTCCGGCAAGGATTTGCGCCCCGGTTCCGATGACCTGGTCAAGGTTAATTTCCTGAGTAATTTCAGCCATTTTACCCTTGTCCAAATCGTTGGCAAGCCGGTTCCATGCAAGCTTTCGCTGGGGCAATGGACACATCACGGAATCGATGCCCAGAAGGCACACTCCCCGCAAAATAAACGGCGCGACCGAGGACGGCAGGTCCATGCCGGCGGCAAGGCCGCAGGCCGCGATGGCTCCGCCGTACTTCGTCATCGAAAGCAGGTTGGCGAGCGTGGTCGAGCCGACGCTGTCGACGCCGCCCGCCCAGCGCTCCTTTGCCAGCGGCTTGGTAGGCCCTGCGAGCTCGGCACGGTCGATCACCTCGGCGGCGCCGAGGCCCTTGAGATAGTCAGCCTCCGACATCCGCCCGGTGGACGCGATGACGTGATAGCCGAGCTTGGAAAGCACAGCGGTGGCGACCGAACCGACGCCACCGGCGGCGCCGGTCACGACGACAGGGCCGCTCGCAGGCGTCAGGCCGTG
>JBEVFG010000086.1:0-3996 GCA_040512415.1 Pseudolabrys sp.
TGGTGCGAGCGCTGCCCGCGCGGTCGCAAACTCACGCGCATCGAGCGCTGCACGCGCTACCGCCAACGCGCCCTCGAGCTGTCCGGGAATCTTCTCGGCGAGTTTTTGCATGCGCGTCAGCCGCTCGCGCGCGCTGTCGCCGAGCCGGACGTTGGCATAGCTTTCGGCGATGTCGGGATGCGGATTGATCGCCCAGGCCGCTTCCAGAATTTTTCTTGCCTTGCGAACGTCGCCTGCTTCCGAGAGCCGCCGTCCGGCAAGCGCCGCTGCAGGAACCAGATCGGGCGCGAGCTTGACGGATTCGAGCACAAGCGCGCGCGACGTGTCGCGATCGATGTCCGCGAGCGCCTGCGCGCGCGCAACCAGCAGGACCGCGCGCTTGCGGCGATAATCAGGTTTCTCCAGCGCGCTTTTCATGTGATCGAGCGCGTTGAGCGCGCCGGACCAGTCCTTGGCGGCGCAACGGTATTCCAACAGAGCCAAGCCCGCCCACACTACGCCGGGTTGCGCCTTTGCCGCTTCCTCCGCCGCAAGCCGCGCCGCATTCAGATCGTTGCGGCGCTGCGCCTCGATGTAGAGACCGCGAAGCCCGAGGAGTTTTGTATCGTCGCGCGCGCTCATGTCGCGGAAGGCGCGCTCGGCCGTGACACTGTCGCCGGCCATCTGCGCAGATTGCGCGGTCAGCAGCAGCGCGAGCGGATCGCCCGGCGAAAGGCGCGCCGCATCGTCGGCGGACCTGCGCGCCAAGCGCAAGTCGCCAGCGCCGACCGCGATCAGACCACGGCTGATGGCAAGATAACCTTTTATGGCGCGCCGATGGCGGAAGAACAGTGACACCTGCTCGGGCGACCGCAGAATGGCACGCACGATCGACCAGATCATCAGGATAATAAGAACAAGAGCTGCGACGGCGAACGCGGCGACGATCACCGACGTTTCGACACGATAACCCATCCAGGTGATTGCGATCTCGCCTGGACGGTCAGCAACCCAGGCGAATCCCCAGGCAACGACCAAAACCGAAATCAGAAACAGGACGATCCGGATCATCCTGGCCTCATCGCTTGGCGAGCGCGTGCATAGTATCGGCGGCGAATTGGCGAGCCGCTGTTATTGCCGCTTGCCGTGACTGCGCCTTGGCGATCCAGTCGCGCGCGAGCGCACGCGTTTTCGCATCGAGCTTCCCCAGGTCGGCTAAGGCGCCGTCGATATCGGCATGCGCCGTCTCAACCTCGATCCGCGCCAACACGGCCGAGGTATCGTCGCCAACGGGCACACCCAGCGGCCGAATACGAACGAGCTTGCTGGCATTCGCTTGCAGCCGATCCAGAAAATCGCCGCCCGGCGCCTGTGCACCTGACGCTTTAGCCAGAGCTGGAATCGACACGCGCAGTTCCTGGGCCAGAGTTGCCGCGCTGGGTACGCCGCTCGCTGCAAAAGGAGCAAGCGGCGCCAAATGCTTTTCATCCGCACCGAGAGCCCGTGCTTCCTCGAGTTCCGCGCTGAATGGCACACCACGGATGACTGCATCGCGCAGCGCGGCTGCCGTCAGCGCAAGCCGGGCCGCCTTGTCGCCGGTGGTGCTTCTCACCGCCTGCTCAAGCGTAGCCAGACGTTTTTGCAAAGCCTCGATGTCGGCCGGAGACAAACTGGTCGACGTATTCCTGCTGAGCCCCTGCACGCTGTCACGCAATTCCGTGATGGCCTTGTCGGCCGTGTCGGCTCGCGCGGCAACCTCGTCGCTGCGCTTGTTAAGCGCCGTTAGTGCAATGCCGAGCGATTTCACGGCATTGTCGGCCGCCGACAGCCGTTCAGAAACGCCCGGATCGCTCGCCGGGGCTTTTGCAATGGACGATTCGATTTTTGCCAGACGTTCATTGAGCGCTGCAACCGAAGCCGAACCCGCATCGACAGGACTGGCGTAGCGGGCAGGGACAAGCCCCGCCAGCCAGACTCCGAGGAACACAAGTGCGACGATCGCCGCACCGCCAAGTCCCGCGAAAAAAATCTGGCGCGCCACGGCCCAATTCCATGGCTTTGCGCCGTTGCTCACCGGGTTTTCAGCCGCAGGCTCCGGCGCCTCCGTGGAAAAATGTTCATCGCGTGGCGGCGGTTCGGCGGCATGAGCATCATGGTCCGGGGATGACGCCGAAACGTCGGTCGCCGTCAGATCGATGGTCGGAGCCGGCCTTTTGCGGCGACGGGCGCCGTCGGCAGGGTCCGGTGTTGTGCGCTTGTCGGACATGCGCGCTTCCTTCAACGAATCGGCTCAACCCCGCCAGACAGGAAATAACGCAATTGGCCTTTGCACGCCAACAATCAAGCCGGCGGGGCCCGCAAAAGCGCGATCAAACCTGCTTCTTTCGGGCGGGCAGCGACGGCAATGCGGCTCGCGCCGGCAAGCGGCTCGGCAACCTGCGACGAAAGACAAAGATGTCGCACATCCTCAGCCGGACCGGCAACACCTGACGACCTTGCGCCTTCAACAAAGAGTTCAGCGCTGCGGCGGGAAAAATGCAGCACGGCGTCGACATCGCCGGATTCAAGCGCGGCAGCTAGGACCGGCGGAAAGACTTCGGCGACAATTCGATAGACGACCTTCATCTCGGCTTCGATGCCGCGTGCCGCCAGTTGCGCCACAAGATCGCCGGCGCGATCCTCGCCTGCGAGATAGAGCAGCGGAGCCTTCGCGCCGACGGCACGTGCGGCGACTAATCGTACGAGATCCTTGATATCGCCGTTTGCGGAACTCACCTCGGCAAATCCCGCCCGCCGCGCTGCCTCCGCGCTCCGATCGCCAACGGCAAACACAGGCAGCGGTTTTACTCCGTCAGCCGTCGCGGGAACCGCCTGCAACGCATTCGCGCTCGTTATCACAATTGCGCTCCAGGTCCCGGCAAGATCGACGGCGACCGGCTCGATCCGCATCAGCGGCGCCACCAGCACCTCGTGTCCGAGCGCTTCCAGCGCGGCTGCGGTGCGCTCACTATCGGCTTGCGGGCGGGTGACGACGACGCGCATGGTTCAATCGAAAAATCCTGCCCCCGCACGGTGCTTGAGCTCGCGCCCGGCCTCGGCGCCGATAGTGGCAGCATCCTTGCGCTTGCCGGTGCCGGCGATGTCGTGCGCGGCGCTCCCGTCCGGACGCGCAATCAATCCGCGAAACTGAACGGCGTCGCCGGACACCGTCGCATGGCCGGCGATCGGAGTCTTGCAGGAACCGTCAAGCGAACCGAGAAATGCGCGCTCGCAGGCGATGGCCACCGACGTATCGTCGTGATCAACCCGGGCGAGAATATCGCGCACGCCTTTATTGTCCTCGCGTGTTTCAATACCAATCGCGCCTTGCCCCGCCGCCGGCAAAAATTCATCCGCGCTCATAACGGCGGTGGCACGATCGGAAAGACCGAGACGCTTCAGCCCGGCGAGTGCAAGTATCGTCGCATCGACTTCACCGGCGTCGAGCTTGCGCAGCCGCGTTTCAACATTGCCGCGCAGCGGCAGGACGCGCAGGTCTGGACGCGCGCGTTTGGCGATCGCCTGCCGGCGCAGCGATGCCGTACCGAGACTTGCGCCGCGCGCCAGGTCGGAAAGGGAACGCGCCTTGCGGCTGATGAATACATCGCGCGGGTCTTCGCGCTCGAGACACGCGGCAAGGACGAGCCCGTCGGGCAGTACGGTCGGCATGTCTTTCGCCGAATGCACAGCGAGGTCCACGCCCCCATTGAGGAGCGCCTCCTCGATTTCCTTGGTGAACAATCCTTTGCCGCCCTCCTCGGCGAGCGGCCGGTCCTGAATCGTATCGCCGGTGGTACGGATGACGACAAGCTCGATCGCATCTTCCTCGAGTTCGGCCGCCGCGGCGAGGCGCGAGCGCACCATGCGTGCCTGCACCAGCGCGAGCGGGCTGCCGCGCGTGCCGATGCGCAAGGACGCTCTGGATTGCGCCATATAACCTCGCAATGCTAGGCCGGAACCGGGGGCGGCCCTGTCGTC
>JBEVFG010000087.1:0-12810 GCA_040512415.1 Pseudolabrys sp.
GTCATCATGGTGAGCAGCAATGGCGTGCCGGCAAAGAAAATCGAAGCCAGCACCATGGTTGCGACGGTCGTGACCGCATAGGTTTCGAACAGGTCGGCGGCCATGCCGGCGCAGTCGCCAACATTGTCGCCGACATTGTCGGCAATGGTTGCCGGATTGCGCGGGTCGTCCTCGGGAATGCCGGCCTCCACCTTACCGACGAGGTCGCCGCCGACGTCCGCGCCCTTGGTGAAGATGCCGCCGCCGAGACGGGCGAAGATCGAAATCAGCGATGCACCGAACCCGAGCGCGACCAGAGCGTCGATGACCGTTCGGTCATTGGGCGCCTTGTGCATGGTGCCCGTCAGGAAGCCGAAATAGAGTGTCACGCCAAGTAGCGCGAGACCCGCAACCAGCATTCCCGTGATGGCACCCGACTTGAAAGCGAGTTCAAGCCCGCCGGCCAGTGACTTGGTGGCGGCCTGCGCCACCCGCACGTTGGCCCGCACCGAGACGTTCATGCCGATGAAGCCGGTCGCACCCGACAGGATGGCTCCGACCGCGAAGCCGATCGCGACCAGCCAGCCGAGGGTGAACCCGATGATGACGAAGATCACCACCCCGACAATGCCGATGGTGGCATATTGACGCTTGAGGTAGGCCTGCGCGCCCTCGCGCACCGCCTCCGAAATTTCCTGCATTCTCTTGCTGCCGGGATCGGCGCTGAGCACCGATTGGGTCGCCCAGATTCCGTAGACGATCGCGAGCACCCCACAGCCGACGATCAACCACAAAGTAGTCATGGTGGCCATTTTCCTCGATTTTGAATGGTGCTGGCGAGACGAACGCTCCCGCCGGCGCCAGGAGCGTCGAGGATGGCCGCTTGTAAGGGCGCTTCACCCCGACCGGTAAGCGCGCGGATATAGCCAAAAAGCCATGGAGTGCGCAACGCGGAATTTGGGTGTCCCTTTATCCGGGTCTGCCCCGCTTTTATGCGGCGGGGCACCTGCCGGCGGCGACCTAGACCTCGGCGGGCCGCGGCCGCATCGCGAGCCAGACCAAAAGTGCGCCCGTCACGAAGATCGTCGGGAAAATAACTTCATTGATCGTCGCCCACCCGAACTTGTCGAGGAGCTGCCCCGACGAGAAGGAACTCACCGCCATGCTGCCGAAGATCAGGAAATCATTAAAGGCCTGAACTTTGTTGCGTTCGTGCGGACGGTGGCACTGCGTCACCATCGTGGTGGCGCCAATAAATGACAGGTTCCAACCAACCCCCAGCAACACCAGCGCGGTCCAGAAGTGGGCCACCGAGAGCCCGGAAATGCCGACGACAGCGGTGGCCGCGATGAGCGCCAGCCCGACGCCCGTGATGCGCTCGACCCCGAAGCGCGCGATCAGCGAGCCGGTCACAAAGCTGGGCGCGTACATCGCCAGCACATGCCACTGGATTCCCAGCGCGGCATCGGTCACCGAATGGCCGCAGCCGACCATCGCCAGGGGCGCTGACGTCATAAGCATATTCATCAAGGCGTAACTTGCGATTCCGCAGGCGACCGCGACGATAAAACGTGCACTCTGCACGATCTCGCCAAGCGGCCTCACGCTGCCGTGGCGGGGAGCGGCAAGTGGCGGCACTTTCACAAATTGCAGCACGCACGCCGCTGCCGCCGCACAAACCGATTGGCCGAGATAGCTTGCCGCAAAAAGATGTGGCGTCAGCAGATCTTTGGTGAAGATTACGAGCTGCGGGCCGAGCACGGCGGCGAAAACGCCGCCCGCGAGCACCCATGAAACAACTTTCGGTCGATAGGCATCGCTCGCGGTATCGGCAGCCGCGAACCGGTACGACTGATGCGCGGCCGCATAGAGACCCCCGCAAAACGTGCCGAAGAGCAGCAGCCAGAAATTGCCATTCATCACCGCCGAATAGGAGATCAGGCCGGAGAGAACGCCAAAAGCCGATCCGCATTGAAGGGCGAAACGCCGGCCGAATTTGCGCGCCAGCACACCGAGCGGCAAGGTGCCGATCCACATGCCGAACACCATCGCCGTCACCGGCAACGTTGCCAGGCCCTTGTCCGGCGCCAGCACGGCACCAACGATACTCGCGGTGCTCACGATGACGGTGTTGTTGCCGCCGGCGAGCGCCTGTGCAGCCGACAGCACCATGGCATTCCGCCGTGCCAGATTGTCGTCTGGCACAATGTGCTCGAGCGGCTCAGCAGCAGCGGACATGTGTGTCCTCGGAAAAAAACCGCTCTTTGTATCGGCGCTGGCAGTGAATCGCCACTGCCGGTGCCGCAGATCAGGGATGATTTTTATTGAAATCGTGATTTCGGGCGCTGATGCATGCGGCCGCCGGCCTAGCGCTTGCGGGTCGCTTTCGGGGCGCGTTTAGCCGGAAACTCAAAAACGCCGGGGTGACGGATGCTTGCCTCCCGCGCTTCCGCAATCGACCGTGCGCCGATCTGGCCGAGGGACGCCCGCAACTCGTCGATATAGAGGTCGATCAGATAATCAGGCCCCTCGTCGCCAAGCGCAGCAACCGCCCAGAGGAACGACTTGCCGGCAAAAGCAGCGTTCGCTCCGAGCGCCAGAGCCCGCATCACATCCTGGCCGCTGCGGATGCCGCTGTCGAGAAGAATGGTCGCCTTCTTGCCAACCGCCGCGGCGATGGCCGGGAGCACGTCGATCGACGTCGCAAGGGCCTCGATCTGCCGGCCGCCGTGGTTCGAAACCCAGATGCCATCGACGCCAAGCCCGACCGCGATTTCGGCATCCCCGGGATGCAGCACGCCTTTGACGGCCATCGGGCCCTTCCACGCGTCGCGATACCGCTTGACCTCTTCCCACGAAAACGCGCCGCCCATGCGGGTGCGGGCATACGCGATGATCTCATTCGCTCCGGCACCGGGTCGAGCATAGTCGCTGATGGTTGCAAAACGGGGATAGCCGTTGCGCAAGAGGGCCAGCAGCCACCGCGGCCGCACCAGCATCTCGTAAATCATCCGGGCATTGGGACGAAACTCATGGGCAAGGCCAGCATAGGTTTCGCGTGAACGTGTCGTTCGAACGGGAACGTCGAGCGTAAGAACGAGGACCTTGGCATCGACCGCAGTTGCACGTCGCACAAGGTCAAAACCAATTTTATGATTGTCATGCCAGAATCTGTAGAGCTGGAGCCAGAACACATCCGGCGCCGCCTTCGCAACTTCCTCGATCGTGGTGCCGCCCGCGACACTCAAAGTGTAGGGCACTCGGACGCGTTGAGCAGCCTTCGCCATCAGAAGATCGGCGCCCGGCCACACAAGCGACGGGCCACCCATTGGCGCCACGCCGATCGGGGCACTGTAGCTGCGTCCGAACAACTTTACATCGACGGGAGGCAGTGTGGGCATCACGCCGTAGCGCGGAACGATTTCGACAGCGTCCAGAGCCGCCCAATTGTGGGCTATGCCCACGTCGTTGCCGGCGCCAGTGTCGCCATATTCGAACGCAAAAAGCGGCACGTTCCGCGGGGCGTGGCGCCGCAGCCACGCTGTGGTCGGAAAATTCCTGTGGTGCTTCTGAAAGTTCGGGTGCTTGTCGACCGGAGTGACCGCCGCTTTCTTCGCCGTCATGTCATGCATCGTGAATTTCCGTCTCTTCCCACCACATTATAGCCTTGAGCGCGCCGTTCGTCCTGCCAATTCAGAAGTGACTAAAAGAGGCGCGCTTGAAGACCAGCGGCTTGCCCGCGGCGTCGATGAAACGAGCGCCCTTGCCCGTTTTGATCTCTCCGAGCTCGGTGACCGGGACACCTGCGGCCTTTGCCGCTGCGCGGAAGCTTTCGGCCTTCTTGTTCGGCACGGTACAGATAATTTCGTAATCATCACCGCCGGTGAGAACCAACTCAAGCGTAGCCGCGTCGCCCGCAATAACCGTCTTCGCCGCATCCGATACGGGCACGCTCGCGATATTGATATCGGCCGCAACGCCAGAAGCACGGCACAGCTTGCCGAAATCGCCGACCAGCCCATCCGAAATATCCATCGCCGCTGAGGCGTGATTACGGATGGCTTCGGCCAGCACATTGCGCGGCTGCGGCAGGAGATAACGAGACATCAAATGCTGGCGCTGCGCGTCGTTGAGCTCCCACGTTTTTGCCTTTCCGCCGCGAAGTGCCACGCCGAGCGCGGCATCCCCGATCGTGCCTGTCACGAAGACACGATCCCCGGCTTTCGCACCGGCCCGGCGGACCATGGTCCCCTCCGGCACACTGCCGAACATGGCAATCGAAACCGTTACCGGCCCCGGGGTACGATCGGTGTCGCCCCCGAACAGCGGGCAGCCGAACAGCACTGCGTCACCCCGCAAACCTTCTGCAAATCCGCCGAGCCAGTCTTCTTTGATGTCCTTCGGGATCGCCAGTGAAAGCAGAAAGCCGAGCGGGCGCGCTCCCTTTGCGGCAAGATCGGAAAGGTTGACGCGAAGCGCTTTGCTCGCCACCGCCTGCGGGGCATCTTCGGGGAAAAAATGAACTCCACCGACGATCGCGTCGGCCTTGAGCACGAGATCGCACCTCGGTGGCGGCTTGATGAATGCGGCGTCGTCGGATAGCCCAAGCGCGCCAGGGTCGGTCGCGATCGGCTCGAAGAAACGCGCTATCAGGCGATCCTCGGCTGAGATGTCATCAGACGGAGCCATTGTCTTATCCGGTCGTACGGCCGAATTCGGTCGCGCGCAAACGCCGTGCCAGATGATCGAGAACGGCATTGACCATTCCGGTCTCGTCACGCTCGACAAAAGCAGCGGCAACGTCGGCATATTCGGCAACCACGACACGCGCCGGCACATCTTGCCGATGCGTTAGTTCGTAGGCCCCCGCCCGCAACGCCGCGCGCAAGACGGTATCGACGCGTTTAAGCGGCCAACTTTTCGACAAAGCGTCATCGATCAAAGGGTCGAGCTCGCGCTGCTCGCGTACGACACCGGACACCACGTCGCGGAAGAACGCAGCCTCGGCCGGCAGGTATTGCGCCCCCTCGACTTCACGCCCGATCCAATGACTTTCGAACTCGGCCAAAATCTCGTTCAGGCCGCTTCCTGCAAGATCCATTTGATAGAGAGCCTGCACCGCGGCAAGACGCGCAGCGCTGCGCTTGTTCGCTTTACGCGCATCGTTGTCACGTGCAGCCCCAGTGGCCATCACCGCCAAACCAATGTGTGCTTAAGGGCGACCATTGTAAGCGCGGTTCGCGCCGCGGCACCGCCCTTGTCGCCCTCCTCAACGCGCGCGCGCGCGTTCGCCTGGGCTTCATTCTCGACGGTAAGAATCCCGTTTCCGAGGGCGAGCCGCTCGCTCACAGCGAGGTCGATGAGCGCCCGCGCAGATTCATTCGCGACGATGTCGAAATGATGAGTCTCGCCGCGGATCACGCACCCAAGCGCAACGACACCATCGTAAGGCGCCCGCCTGCGCTTCGCCGCATCAACCGCAATTGCAATGGCGGCGGGGATTTCCAAGGCACCCGGAACGGTAACGCGGTCATAGCGCGCGCCGGCTTTATCCAGAACGCGTGTTGCGCCGCGCAGCAGTTCGTCAGAAATCGCGTCGTAAAAGCGCGCTTCCACGATCAGCATGTGCAGGTTGTCGGCTGCCGTTGCGCTGCGCTTTTTTTTCATTGCCATAACCAATGTCCTAATCAACCGGCGTCGTAGCAAGCGCCTTATGTCCGAACAAGGGGCAGCTGCCTGGCTTCACCTCTGCATTTCCATCAGTCTTGCGGCGTAACGGGCCATGGTATCAACCTCAAGATTGACATTGTCGTCCCTTCGCAAGGCTCCGAATGTCGTTGCCCGCAATGTATGCGGAATGACAAGCACTGAAAAAGTGTCTGCTTCCACGGCATTGACAGTCAGAGCGACGCCGTCGAGCGCAACCGAGCCCTTTGGTGCGATAAATCGCGCGAGTTCGGCCGGCGCGCGCAGTACAAAGCGCGCCATGTCCGTCATGTCTTCGCGATTGACGACCGTCGCAATCCCGTCAACGTGCCCGGCCACAAGATGGCCGCCCAGCTCGTCGCCAAATTTCAGCGGGCGCTCGAGGTTGATTTTCGATCCATGCCGCCAGCGGCCCGCCGTAGTGACGCGTAGAGTTTCGGCCGCCACATCGACGGCAAACCATACACGGCCATCCTCTTCACCGGCATCGACCACTGTAAGGCAGACTCCGGAGCACGCAATCGACGCGCCTTGAATGATTTCAGAGCGCGCATAGCTGCAAAAAATTGTCAGACGGTGCAGGTCTCCAGCGCGCTGGCTTACCGAGCGCACCTCACCGAGATCAGTGACAATGCCGGTGAACATGATCTAACCGCGAACAAAATTTTCGATCGTGTCCGTTGCAAGCTTCTCGCTTCCGCGCAATGTGAGGCGGCCGGTCATTGCTTCAAGCGGCATACCCTCCAGCGGGTCGATCCCCGTATCGCCAATAGTCTTTTCGCCGCGCAGCAGAATCGCTTCGTCCACAAGATTCGCCGCAACAAGGCTCGATGCAACAGTCGGCCCACCCTCGACCAAGCACCGTGTGATCCCCTGTTCCGCAAGTTTTTCTAGAATTTGGTTCAGGTCGAGCCGGCCATTGTCTTCGTCAACGCGGAAGACCTTGCAGCCCTTCTGCTGAAGAATCTCCTCAGCGATTGCCGACGGCCGATGCGATGTGAAGACCCAGGTCGGGGTCTCGCGCACAGTTGCAACAACCGATGTCGCAAGCGGCAGGCGTAAATCCTCGTCGAGCACAATCCGCACCGGCGAACGCTCGAACATCCCCGGCAGACGACATGTCAATTGAGGATCGTCTGACAGAACCGTGCCGATGCCGACGAGAATGACATCGTTTGCCGCTCGAATTTGAAAGACGCGCTCGCGCGCAGCCTCGCCGCTGATCAGCGCTGGCCTGCGGCCGGCAAGCCCGGCCTTGCCATCGGCGGAAATCGCGAGCTTAAGCGTGACGTGCGGACGCCCCTTCGTGACGCGCATGACGTGGCCGGCATGAATGCGTTGCGCCTCTTCGGCGCCAAGCCCGACCTCCACGGTGATGCCCTTTGCGCGCAGCCGTTCGTGTCCCTGCCCCGCCACTTCAGGATTGGGATCCTCCATTGCGGAGACGACGCGTGCAATCCCGGCGCGGATAATCGTATCTGCACAGGGCGGAGTCTTGCCCTGATGCGAGCACGGCTCAAGCGAGACATACATCGTCGTGCCCTGCGTCGCTTTTCTTGCTCGCCGGAGGGCCTCGACTTCGGCATGCGGGCTGCCGCCCTCTTGCGTCCAACCACGCGCAATGACAGCCCCGTCCTTCACGATCACCGCGCCAACTGAAGGATTGGGCCAGGTGTTACCGAGATTGCGCCGGCCAAGGGCAAGCGCAAGGCGCATGAAGCGCTCGTCATCTGGTTGTGCGCTTGAGGCGGCCTGCTCGTTCATTTGCGCGCGCTGGCTGCGGGCCGACCGTCATCATCGCCCGACAACTCATCAAGGGCGGCGCGGAAGTCCTTGGCCTCGCGGAAGTTGCGATAGACCGACGCAAAACGCACATAGGCGACGTCGTCGAGCTCGCGCAAATGCTCCATCACGATCTCGCCGATCGCTTCCGACGAAATCTCGCTCTCGCCCTGGCTTTCCAGCTCGCGCACGATCTTGGAGACCATCTGCTCGATGCGCTCCGGCTCCACGGGCCGCTTGCGCAACGCAATCTGTACGGAACGCATGAGCTTGTCGCGATCGAAGGGAACGCGGCGGCTGTTACGTTTGATGACGGTCAATTCGCGCAGCTGCACGCGCTCGAAGGTCGTGAAGCGGAAATTGCAGGTCAGGCAAACCCGGCGGCGGCGGATCACAGCCGAATCTTCGGTCGGCCGCGAGTCCTTCACCTGCGTGTCGAGGCTACCGCAACTCGGGCAACGCATACCGCCCCCAATCCTCAGTCCTGATAAATCGGAAACCGTCCGATCAAGGTCTTCACTTTGTCACGTACAGCCGCTTCCACCAGCGAATCTTCCTCGACGTGCTTCTGCGACAGCACATCGAGCACCTCGACGATCATGTCGCCGACCTGGCGGAATTCGGCGATACCGAAGCCGCGTGTCGTGCAGGCCGGCGTGCCGAGGCGAATTCCGGAAGTTACCGTTGGCTTTTCCGGATCGAACGGAATGCCGTTCTTGTTACAGGTAATATGCGCACGGCCCAGCGCCGCCTCAGCCACCTTGCCGGTCAGGCGTTTCGGCCGCAGGTCTACCAGCATCAGATGGGTGTCGGTGCCGCCCGAAACGATATCGAGTCCGTGCGATTTCAGCGTTTCGGCAAGCGCCTTGGCATTCTCGATCACGTTGCGGGCATAGGCGCGGAACGTCGGCCGCAGCGCCTCGCCAAAGGCGACAGCCTTCGCGGCAATCACATGCATCAGCGGTCCGCCCTGCATTCCGGGAAACACCGCGGAGTTGAGCTTCTTCGCAATCTCCTCCTCATCCGACAGGATCACGCCGCCGCGCGGGCCACGCAGCGTCTTGTGCGTCGTCGTCGTCACCACATGCGCGTGCGGGAATGGCGAGGGATGCACGCCCGCGGCGACAAGCCCGGCGAAATGCGCCATGTCCACCATCAGCAGCGCACCGACCTCATCGCAAATCGTCCGAAAGGCGCGGAAATCGATGATGCGCGGATACGCCGAGCCGCCGGCGATGATCAGCTTCGGCTTATGCCGACGCGCAAGCCGTCCAACTTCCTCCATGTCGATCCTGTGGTCGTCACGGCGAACGCCATACGGCACCGGCCTGAACCATTTCCCCGACATGTTGACCGGTGAGCCGTGCGTAAGATGGCCGCCGGCGGCAAGATTGAGTCCCATAAAAGTGTCGCCCGGCTGCAGCAGCGCGAAGAAGACCTCCGCGTTGGCCGAAGCGCCCGAATGCGGCTGCACGTTCGCGAACTTGCACCCGAACAACTTCGTGACGCGGTCGATCGCCAGCCGCTCCGCAACGTCCACGTACTGGCAGCCGCCGTAGTAGCGTTTGCCTGGCAAGCCTTCGGCGTATTTGTTGGTGAGTACCGATCCCTGCGCCTCGAGAACCGCACGCGACACGATGTTCTCGGAGGCGATCAGCTCGATCTCGTCGCGCTGGCGCCCGAGCTCTTTCCCGATCACATCGGCGATGTCGGGGTCGACGTCGCCCAGCGGCGCCGAGAAAAGAGCCTCGATATCGCCTGCAGGCCTGGGGTTCGACGTTGCCGACATCACGATCTCCTGGCGCCGCGTGCCGTCGGCGCCGAACGACGAAAGGGTCCGGGATTGCGCCCGGAAATAGCATATCGACACCGAACCGCCAAGCATTGGGCTGTGGACCACTCACGGCCGCAACATCTAGGGGCCGCTTCGCCACGGACAAGGCACAAGAAAAACCCCGGCCGCAAGGCGGCCGGGGCAATTCTAATCGCCTGTGGTCGAATTAGAGCCGGTAAAGGATCTGGTCGGTCCAGAAGCGCTCGAGCCGGTGCAGCGACTTGTTGAGCGTGGAGAACTCTTCGGCGTTGATGCCGCCGACCTGCTCAACCGTGCGCACATGCTTCTGATAGAGCGTCTCGATGATGTCGCGCACCTCGCGTCCCTTGTCGGTGAGCTTGATGCGCACCGAGCGCCGATCGACCCGCGAACGCTGGTGATCGAGGAACGCCATCTCGACGAGCTTCTTGAGGTTGTAGGAAACGTTCGAGCCAAGATAGTAGCCGCGCGTGCGCAGCTCACCGGCCGTCAGCTCTTTGTCCCCAATGTTGTAGAGGAGCAGCGCCTGCACCGAGTTGATGTCAGAGCGCCCGCGCCGATCGAATTCATCCTTGATCACGTCGAGCAAGCGGCGATGCAGCCGTTCGACAAGCGTCAAGGCCTCCAAGTACTGTGGCCGAATGTGGTCGAGCGTCGCCTCTCGTCCGGCGGACTCGACCGTCTTTGCGACGGCTTTCATGTTCAACGCCCCTTGCGTTTTGTATTCACGTTTCCAGTTGCGAGGCCCTGTCTTCCTCGCTCCGGATAGGGCGGACCCTAGAAGAGCCAGTCTAAAATCGGCTTAAATAACACCATAAAGATTAGGTTTATTTGCGACGGTGAACGCTCTGTTGACCTTACAATTCTACAAAAACGCGCAAGCCTTCGTTCACGCTAAAAACCCGCATCACCCACGCACAAAACGAATGATGCCGGAAAAGTCGCGCGCCGCTTCGCCGCTTGCCACAAATTGGGAATAGATACGCTCGGCATCGGCACCAAGTTCTGTTTTGGTTCGCGTCGCTTTTGCCGCATCTTGGGACAGTTTGAGATCCTTCAGCATCATCGCCGCGGTGAATCCGGCCTGATAGTCGCGGTTGGCGGGCGATGTCGGAACCGGTCCCGGCACGGGGCAGTAGGTTGTCAAAGACCAGCATTGCCCCGACGACTTCGAAGAAATGTCGAACAACTTCTGGTGATCGAGACCGAGCTTTTCGGCCAGAACGAAGGCTTCCGAAACAGCAATCATCGAAATGCCAAGGATCATATTGTTACAGATCTTGGCGGCCTGCCCGTTACCGGGACCGCCCGCGTGCACGATCGTCTTGCCCATTTTTTCGAGGATCGATTGTGCGCGCGCGAACGCCTGCGCACTGCCGCCGACCATGAACGTGAGCGTTCCGGCAGTCGCCCCGCCGACGCCGCCTGAAACGGGCGCGTCGAGCATCAGCAAGCTCTTCTTCTCCGCCTCGGCAGCAACCGCGCGTGCGGTTTCAACGTCGATGGTCGAGCAATCGATCAGCAGCGTCCCTGCATTCGCGTTCTCGATGATCCCCGACGACCCGAGATAGACGTCGCGCACCTCCTTGCCGGAGGGCAGCATGGTGATGACGACGTCCGCCCGTGACGCTGCGCCCTTCGCCGTTTCGACGCTTGCACCGCCGGCTGCCTTGAGCTTCGTGATCGCCGCCGGATTGACGTCGACGCCTTCGATCTGATGCCCGGCCTTGAGCAGATTCTGCGCCATCGGCAATCCCATATTGCCGAGTCCGATAAATCCGATGCGCGCCATGGCGCCCTCCCGTTTACTGCGGATGTTCTTGCGCGGACTTCAACGCGAGCCAAAGATAAAGAGCAAGCAGGGCGCCCTCCAGGGCACCGGTGAGCCAGCCGCCGCCGAACACCTGTGGAAAAAATATTTCCACCGCCAGCATTGAAGCAACCGACGTAAGCCAGATCACCGCGCCCCACGCCGCCGCAAGCCAGAGGCCGATGGCCGCAACGAGATCGATGACTGCGAAAAAGACGGTCGCGGTCTGCCACGCGATTGAATTATATTCAAAGGACAGTGTCTCCCCGAATCCTATCCCGCAGACTTGCGCCCAGTGATAGAGCCCCTTGAACATCGAGATGGCGGCCATTGCCCTCAGAAAAAGAACAAGCCGCCTCGTCCAACGCCCGATCGACCGATCACCCTCGTGCTCATGAACCGGCTCAAGAGTTCGAACGTCTTCGTGAGTAGCCGGTTGGTTCACGGCAACACCAATTCAGCTTCCCCGAGTGGCGCGAAGTGGCGTTCGACGTCCGCGTCACCCACTTCGGCAAGCTCCGCAGGTTGCCAGCGCGGCTCGTTGTCCTTGTCCACGATCACGGCGCGTACGCCTTCATAAAAGTCGTGCCCTTCGACGATCCGCGACACTATGCGGAATTCCGCGCGCATGCACGTCTCGAAATCCCAGCGCTTGCCGCGGCGGACTTGAGCCAGAGCGATTTTCAGGCTGAGCGGCGACTTGGTGCGTATCGTGGCCACGGTTTTCTGCGCCCATTCGGCGTCGGCAGATAATGACCGTGTCTCTCGATCGAGAGCATCGAGAATGTCTTCAACCCGATCGGCCGTAAAGATGCGATCGATGGCACCCTTGCGTTGCGCGATCGGTCCCACCTCCGCCGGTTTGGCGAAGGCGGCAAGCACGGCGTCGACGGAGACTGTCCCCATCAGCCCATCGAGGACCGCGTCAAATTGCGCGGAAGGGATGCGATGCGTTGCAACGCCGCACGAAACTGCATCCGTCACCCCAAACCGATCGCCGGTCAGCGCACTATAGGCACCCAACTCTCCCGGCATCCGCGGCAAAAACCAGGTTGCGCCCACATCCGGGAAAAAGCCGATGCCGACTTCCGGCATTGCGAAAGAGAACCGGTCACCTGCGATTCGATGCGAGCCGTGCACTGACACGCCGACGCCCCCACCCATCGCGATGCCGTCGATCAATGCGACGTACGGCTTGCGATAGTTCTTGATGGCCAGATTGAGCGGATATTCGTCGCGCCAGAACTGCAGCGCGTCATCAATACGGCCGGCTTTGCCGAAGTCATACAGCGCCCGGATGTCGCCTCCTGCCGAGAAAGCGCGCTCCCCTGCCGCCATGACGACGACGCGCGTGATCGCCGGATCGTTCGCCCAGCGATCGAGTTCGGCACGGAGCGCGCGCACCATGCCATGGGTGACAGCGTTGAGCGCTTTGGGCCGATTGAGCGTGACAACCCCGGCCGCCCCGCGTCGCTCGAACAGAATTTCCGGTTGGACCATGCCGTCTTTAGTTCCCCAGCATTGCACGGCTGATGATCAGACGCATGATCTCATTCGTACCCTCAAGAATCTGGTGCACGCGAACGTCGCGCAAAACGCGCTCGATCGGATGATCGCGCAGATAGCCATAGCCGCCGTGCAATTGCAGGCAGCCATTGACCACATCGAACCCCGCATCGGTTGCAAGGCGCTTTGCCTGTGCGGCAAGCCTGGTGGCGGC
>JBEVFG010000088.1:0-9170 GCA_040512415.1 Pseudolabrys sp.
ATTGGGGGCGCTGGGGCAAAGAAGACCAGATCGGCACGCTCAATCACGTGACGCCCGAAGACATCGTGAAGGCAGCGAGCCTGATCCGCTCCGGCAAGGTCTTCTCGCTTGGCATTCCCCTCGACCGCACCGGTCCGCAGACCGGCCTGTTCGGCGGGCGCTTCAATCCGATCCATCAGATGCTTGCCACCGGCACCGACGCGATCGCAGGCCAGCAGGACTGGAACAAGATCCGCTACGCCGACGACACGCTGACCTTATGCGTCCAGGGTGCGACGCACTGGGACGCCTTGGGCCACATTTTCTATGAGGACAAAGCCTACAACGGATACGACGCCAAGCAGATCGACTCGCGCGGCCTCTCGGTGCTTGGCATCGAGCATTCGAAAGACAAGATGGTTGGCCGCGGCGTGCTGCTCGACATTGCGCGATTCCGCGGCGTGAAGTGGATGCGGGACGGCGAGAGCATTTCGAACGACGAGCTCGATCAATGTGCCAAGCAGCAGAACGTCGCCATCGGGCGTGGCGACTTCGTGATTGTCCGCACGGGACAGATGGAACGCTGCCACGAGGAGAAGGATTGGGGCGGCTATGCCGGCGGCGACGCGCCGGGCGTGAAGTTCGAAAACTGCTACTGGTGCCAGGAAAAGCAGATCGCCGCGATCTGCACCGACACCTGGGGCGTCGAGGTGCGCCCGAACGAGACCAAGGAAGCCAACCAGCCGTGGCACTGGGTCGTGATCCCGGCGATGGGTCTCTGCATGGGCGAGATCTTCTATCTCAAGGAGCTCGCCGAGGATTGCGAGCGGGACGGCATCTATGAATTCTTCTTCTGCGGCCCTCCGCTGATCATCACCGGCGGCACGGGCTCGCCGATCAACCCGCAGGCGATCAAGTAGCGGTTATGGCTGACGACACGTCTTGCGAGCTTTGTAAGCCAGCAATGGTTTTGCTTGAAGACAAACTCGCTTATGTCCGCCATGACAGTAGCAGCCTTGCACCCGGCCACATCCTGGTTATTCCACGCCGTCACGTCGCAAATTTTTTCGACATGACGGCGGAGGAAAAGGCTGCCGTTTTCGCGCTTCTCGATCGAGCCCAGGCCATCATTGCTAATGAGCACCGGCCCGACGGCTACAATATCGGCGTCAATATCGGAACCGCGGGCGGCCAGTCGCGCATGCACGTTCACGTTCACCTCATCCCGCGCTATACCGGCGACGTGGCCGACCCGCGCGGGGGTATCCGCTGCGTGTTGGCGGGCCGCAAGACAGC
This sequence comes from Pseudolabrys sp., assembly GCA_040512415.1. Classification (GTDB taxonomy): domain Bacteria; phylum Pseudomonadota; class Alphaproteobacteria; order Rhizobiales; family Xanthobacteraceae; genus Pseudolabrys. Next base: position 1,276 of record JBEVFG010000088.1, read on the forward strand.
AGCACATTGAAGGCCGCAGGCGGCGCTCCCGTCTCGCGGTAACCGGAGGACAGACCATGGCTCGCTATTTGAAGCGCGGAATGGACGCGGGCGCGATCAAGGCCGCCGACGCCAAGGTGCGCCAGACCGTGGAATCCATCCTCGCCCAGGTCGAGGAACGAAAGGACGCCGCGATCCGCGAATTGTCGGAGAAATTCGACAAGTGGTCGCCGAAGGATTTCCACCTCTCTCCCTCTGAGGTCGAACGCGCCATCGCGCAGGTGCCGAAGCGGGATATCGAGGACATCAAATTCGCGCAGGCGCAGGTCCGGAATTTCGCGCAAAAGCAGCGTGACACCATGCTCGACCTCGAGGTGGAGACCCTACCCGGCGTCGTGCTCGGCCATCGGCATATCCCAGTCAATTCGATCGGGTGCTACGTCCCGGGCGGCCGCTATCCGATGGTTGCCAGCGCGCACATGTCGATCGTCACCGCCAAGGTCGCGGGGGTAAAGCGCATCATTGCCTGCGCGCCGCCCTTCAAGGGCGGGCCGCATCCGGCGATCGTCGCAGCAATGCATTTCGGCGGCGCCGACGACATTTATGTATTGGGCGGCGTGCAGGCAGTTGCCGCCATGGCGCTCGGCACGGAATCCATCAAGTCGGTCGACATGATCGTCGGGCCCGGCAATGCCTACGTCGCGGAAGCAAAACGGCAATTATTTGGCCGTGTCGGCATCGACCTGCTTGCCGGGCCGACCGAGACCCTGATCATTGCGGACGACACGGTTGACGGCGAGATTTGCGCCACCGACCTGCTCGGCCAGGCCGAGCACGGACCAACCTCACCCGCCATCCTCATCACCAATTCGGAAAAGCTCGCGCGCGACACGATGAAAGAGGTGGAGCGGCTGCTGAAGATCCTGCCGAGCGCCGACCTCGCCGGCCAGGCCTGGAAGGACTACGGCGAGGTGATCGTTTGCGACGATGAAGCCGAGATGATCGCCGAGGCCGACCGCATGGCGTCCGAGCACGTCCAGGTGATGACCCGCGATCCCGACGTCTTTCTCAACGGCATGAAAAACTACGGCTCGCTGTTCCTCGGGCCGCGCACCAATGTCGCCTATGGCGACAAGGTGATCGGCACCAACCACACGCTACCGACCAAGAAAAATGCGCGTTTCACCGGCGGACTATGGGTCGGCAAATTCATCAAGACCTGCACCTACCAGAAGGTGCTGACCGACGAGGCCAGCGCCAAGATCGGCGAAGTGTGCTCGCGGCTCTGCGTGCTGGAAGGCTTTCTGGCGCATGCCGAGCAGGCGAATGTGCGCGTGCGCCGCTACGGCGGCCGCAACGTGCCATACGCGCAGGCGGCGGAATGACCGTCGATCTGACCAGGACGCCTTCCTTTCGCCTTGACGGCAAGCGCGCGCTGGTGACCGGTGCCGGCCGCGGCATCGGGCTGTCGGGAGCTTCGGCACTGGCCGATGCCGGCGCCCAAGTCACGCTTGCCGCGCGCACCACCAAGGAGATCGAGGAAGCAGCTGAGGCCATTCGCGCGCGCGGACAGGAGGCCGAGCCACTCACCCTTGATGTGCGCGACGTGGATGCAATGAAAGCAACGATCGCCGCCCAGCCGCCGTTCGACATCCTCGTAAACAACGCCGGCACAAACAAGCCCGCGCCCTTTGCCGATGTGAGGGTCGAAGATTTCGACTTCGTATTTTCGCTTAACGTCCGCGCGGCCTATTTCGTGGCGCAGGCGGTCGCGCGCAAGCTGATCGAGGCAAAGAGGCCCGGCTCGATCATCAATATGTCGTCGCAGATGGGCCATGTCGGCGGGCCAACCCGCACGGTCTACTGTGCCACCAAGCATGCGATGGAAGGCTTCACTAAGGCGATGGCAATCGACCTCGCCCCGCACAAGATCCGCGTCAACACGCTGGCGCCGACTTTCATCGAAACGCCGATGACGCGCCCCTTCTTCGAGAACAAGGCATTCCGTGAGGACACCCTGCGCCGGATCAAGCTCGGCCGACTGGGCCAGCTCGAGGACCTCACCGGCGCAATCGTGTTTCTGGCGAGCGACGCCGCCGCGCTCATGACGGGGACGTCGCTGGTTGTCGACGGCGGCTGGACCGCGGAATAGCTACTTCAGCGGCGGCAGGTCGGCGAAATATTCGGGGTGCTCCTTCTGCACCTCCGCCATGAATTGCGGCCGGAACAGACTCGGTACATCAAGGCGCGGCGCACCCTTGAGCGTGTTCATCAGGACTTCGTCCTCGGCGTTCTCGAAGGCACGCAGAACGTTGGGCGACAGGCGCGGATCGAAGCTGATGTGCTTCACGGCTTTTTTGCCGATTGCCACGTCCGTGCCCGGCACCCACTTGGCGAAAATCTCCACCGCCTCGTCGCGATTGTTGCGGGTGAAGTGCGACGACGCTGCGAGCCCCGCGGCGATGCTTTTCACGACCGCCGGCTTGCTCTCAACAGTCGGCCCGTGCGCGGTCGCGACCATCACGTAGGACATGTGGTGACCGCCGCGGATCACCGTAAATGAATCGGGCACTTCGGTGAGCACCTGTGTGACGTAGGGCTCCCACGACACCACCGCGTCGACCTTGCCCTCCTTCAGCGCGGGTGCAAGACCGAACTGCGACCAGATGTTCTCAATCGTGAGCTCTTCGTATTTCATCTTGGCGCGGCGCAGCACCATCTTGAAATATTCGTCGGAGGTTTGCCCGCGCGCGAGGCCGATTTTCTTGCCTTTGAGGTCCGTCACTTTTCCGGCCTCGATGCCTCTGCCCTTTTTGGTGACAATGGCTAGGGGGTCGTCGCAATTGTCCCGTGTCGCATCATTCATGATCAGGCCAATCACCTTGAACGGCTCACCGGAATGCACCGCCTTGAGATAGGTGGTCGTGCTCATGTCGCCGATCTGCGCGCGACCATCATGCATGGCATTGACCATGTCGGTGCCGGTATCGACCACCAGCATCTTCGCGTCGACGCCGTGCTTGGCGAAGAAGCCCTTTTCCGCGCCGATGAACATCGGCAGATGACCAAAATTGTTGCCGATCACCACATCAAGTTTGGGCAAATCCGCCATGACCATTCTCCCCTACGCCTTCCGTCCCGCACGCAGCGGGATAGCATTCTTACCGGCCGGCGATCCTAACTCAACGTCGAGGACCGGCGCCGCTCATTTGTCAAGCGCTTGCGGGTTCACGCAGTTGGGCGGTGTCCCGCCACTGATCAGCGCCTGCAGGTTATCGACCACGATATTTGCCATTTGCTCACGCACTTCCATCACAGCGCTGCCGAGATGCGGCGTAAGCACAACGTTCTTCATCGTTTTCAGGGCCGGCGGCAGCTTGGGTTCGTGTTCGAACACATCAAGGCCCGCGCCCGCGATGCGCTTTTTCTTCAGCGCCCGCACCAGTGCCTTCTCGTCAATGACAGCACCACGGGCGGTATTGATAATGAAGGCGGTCGGCTTCATCAGCGCGAACTGCGCGTCCGAAATCATGTGTCGCGTCTCGGCATTCAGCGGCGGATGAAGCGACACGAAATCTGCCTCCGTCAGAAGTCGCTCCAGCGAGACATGCTCCATGCCGAGCCCGCGCTCCGCTTCGTGTTTGCGGCGAGGCCCCCAATAGATGATTTTCATGCCAAAGCCGCGCGCGCGTCGTGCCGTGGCCTGTCCGATGCGCCCTGCCCCAACGATGCCTATGGTCTTGCCGTGCACATAGACACCGGCGAGATGGTTCGATTGTGAGCCGGGAAATTTGCCGGCACGAACCAGGCGTTCGCCTTCCACCATTCGGCGCGCAACTGCGAGTATCAGCCCGAAATGGATGTCAGCGGTCGCCTCGGCGACGATTGGTCGAACCACGGTGACAGGAATACCGCGCCTGGTCGCTTCCGCGACGTCGATGTTGTCGGGCGTGATCGACATTGAGCAGACAGCACGCAATTTCGGGTTGGCGGCGAGCACGGCGCGATCGATACGGTCGTGCAACAGCGCGAACAGGATGTCGCACTTCTTGACCGCCGCGATCAGCTTCGACTTCGCGATGATCTTGCTGGAGTCTGTGTTGACTTTGACGTTCGCAAGCGCGCGCAGCCGCTCCAGCGCGCTGGACGCAATCGGTTGCGTAACAAAGACGCGCGGTTTGGCAGTCACCGCACCCACCGCACGATGCCGGCGACGCCGTCAACCGCGCATTGTGCGCCGTCGGGAATCTTTTGAGTGGCATCGAGTACGCCGAGCACCATCGGAATGCCGCGTTCGCGCGCAAGCGATGCCATATGCGAGGTTGAGCCACCACGTTCGGCGACCACACCCGACACGCGTGAAAGAATGTGACTGAGAGCGGGACCCGCCACTTTCGTCACCAGAACGTCGCCCGGCGCGACGCGCGACAATTCACATTCGCAGTTGACCACCACCGCCCGGCCTGAGCCCCAGCCTATGCCTGCGGGATGACCGCGTACGCCCGGATGCTGCAACCAGATTTCGTCGGGCACGATCGGCGCTTCGACATGCAACGGACGCGATTGCAGCAATTTGAACCCGCTCTCATCCATTGCCCATTCGATCTCGACCGGAGCACCCGCGAGCTGCTCGCATTTACGCAGCAACCGGCCGAGCGTTACGGCCTCTCCCGGCGAAAGGCACGGCTCGCTCACCAGATCCTTCGGCACAAGCTCCGGCGCCGATACGCCGTGCGCGCAGGTCTCGCGATGGCCCTTGCGACCGGCCTCGACCGTGCGCAGGAAGCCGTTTTTCGCCAGCACAATCCGGTCAGGCACCACTTCACCCTGCGCGATCGCCGAGCCGAGCCCCCAGGTGGCGGAAATCAGCATCTGTCCTTCGGCCGTCTCGCTCAGGCCGCCGCCTGAAGCGCGCGCGGCAATCAACGGCTGAATGAGAATGCCCATCGCGGTGTCGGCGGGCGAAAGTCCGTGATTATCCATGTAGCGGCGTGCATGCGAGGTCCACAGCGCCGCCCAGCAGGCACGTACCGCAGTGAGAAATTCGGTTTCATCGGAAAGCCCGAGGAAGCTCTCGAACTGGCCGGCGAAGTTGGCGCCGGCACGGTCCTCGATCAGCGCGGAGGAGCGCACCACACCGAGTGGCGCAATCTCGCGCTGCTTGCGCCAGGCGGTAAGCAGGGGATCGAGAATCTCGGGCGCAATGGCACGCTCATAAAGTGCGAGCCGGATTTGAATTGAAATACGCCGCGATGCCATCACGTCGGTCTCGTTGTATTGGCGCAGCAGATCCTTAATCCCGAGATGCAGGAGCTGATGCCGATAGGCGTCGGCGGTCAGCGCAAAGCCGCCCGGCGTCGGCAGACCGGCATGCGTCAAGGTCGCGAGATTGGCCGCCTTCGGACCTACCCGTTCGGGATCGGCAGCGAAAGGATCGTCGAGAGGGAGGATGAAAGCGGTCATCGCGCTCGTTCGTATTTCCGTTGTCGTAGCCGGGCTTGCCCCGGCCATCCTGCTTAGGCGGATACAGCTCTGTGACTCGAGATCCCCGGGTCTCGCCTTCGGCTCGTCCGAGCATGACGTCGGCTTATGCCGACGTCACTTTACATGATCCCCATAGCCGGGCAGCGGATCGACGACCGTGATCTGCTTCACGGGGAAGTTCGACACGATCTCGATGTCGTTCTTCTTCACGATCAGCATTTCCTCGATGCGCACGCCGTAACGGAAACGCTTGCCGTGCTGGGTCTCGAGCGCGAAGGTCATGCCCTCCTGGATCTCGATCGGGTGATCGAGCGACCAGATGCGTGAAATCACCGGCGGATCATATTGTGCAAGACCGAGCCCATGGCCCCAGAGGTTCGCGGCGGCCTGGTCTTCGTCCTCGTAGCCCCAGGTCTCCATCGCCGATGGCCACTTTGACGCGATGTCCTTGGTGGTCGCACCGACTTTCACCGCACCGATCGAGTCGTAGAGCCACTCGAGCGCCGTGGCGTAGGTGTCCTTCTGCTCCTTCGTCGGTTCCTTGCCGACGCAGTACGTGCGGTAATAGCAGGACTTGTATCCGTTCCAGGTCAGCGCGGCCAAATCCATGAACACGATGTCGCCGGGCTGGATGATGCGGTCCGAGAAATTGCGCCAGTTCGGCCAGGTGTTCGGGCCGGAGGAGACAATCACGTCCTCGACGTCCTCCATGCCGGGAATGTTGTAAAGATATTCCATCAAGTGCGCCGTCACCTGGTTCTCGGTAATGCCGGGGCGCAAAAACTTCATGCACTCCCAGTGCGTGGCATCGCCGATCGCCCCGACGATGCGGAAGCACTCCTGCTCGTCCGGACTCTTCACCGCGCGCGCTTCCATCATCGGGGTCATACCGTCGACCCAGTTGATGTTGTTCTCCTTGAAGACGTTGATCATGTTGATGTCGATGAAGTCGACGCCGAGTTTTTGTCCGGCGACGCCGTTGTCCTTCATCGCCTGGATCAATGCCTTCACGAATTTCTTGACCTGCTGGGTCGAGGCCGGGCCAGCCGCACCTTTGATCCACGCAAAGGAGTGGCGCACGTTCTCCTTGGGGATCCACGGCGAGTGCCGCTCGATTTGGAATCCGAGGTCGCCCTGCTCGAACAGGATCGGCCGACCGTCGCCGCACAGCATGGCGTAGCGCAGGCCGGGCTTGAGACGATTCCAGCCGGGCGTCAGCGTGCCGGTGATGTAGCGTACGTTCTCGTCGTACATGCACAGCATGGCGCCGAGGCCGTGTTTTTTCATCATCGTGCGTGCGCGCTCGATGCGGTACTCGCGCATGCGGTCCCAATTGATCCGCTGCTGCCAATCCAATCCGGCAATGCCGAAATTAGCTCCCATGGCGTCCTCCCCGACCCGGCGCGTTTGCGCGCCACGTTCCTGATTGCAGAAATCCTATGCCGGTTGGCTGTGCAGGCTAAATAATATATTCTGCCTTCCGTCATCAGTTTTTCTAATGTCACGTTTCTCGGGGGTCCCATGGCAAATATCCCGCTGCGGCAAATCCGCGCCGTCATCGCCGTGTGCGAGGAAGGCTCTTTTACCCGTGCGGCGCAGCGGGAAAACGCGACGCAGTCAGGCATCTCGCAGCACGTTGCAGCGGTCGAACGCGCGCTGAAGGTCAAGCTGTTCGAGCGCACGACCAGCGGCGTAACGCCGACGCCTGCCGGGCTCCGCTACTACAAGCGCTGCGTAGAGGCCGTCGGCGCGCTGGAGCACGCCGCCGAGGAGGCGCGCTCGATGGCCGGCGAGGTCACCGGCGAATTGCGCATCGGGCTGATGCCGACGTTCACGCGCGCGGTGCTCGCGCCTGTGCTCGACGATTTCGTGCCCAAGTGTCCCGAAGTGCGGCTCCACATCGTCGAGGGTTACAGCGCACTGCTGACCGAAATGGTGCTCGACGATGAACTCGATTTCGCTGTAGTGCCCTCATTCGAGGGTACCATCGGACTGAAGTCGCGCATTCTGGTGCGAGACCGTGAAATGCTGATCTCGGGCCCGCGCGCAGGCTTCGCGCCGCTCGCGCCCGTGCGCCTCTCCGAATGCCGGCCACTGAAAATCGTGGTGCCAGGTCCCGATAATATCCGCCGCCGCAATCTCGAAACCTATTTCCAGGCGCACGGTGTCGAAATCGAGGCGATGCTCGAAATGGACGCCATGATCGCGACGCTCGAATTCGTCGCCCGCTCCGATTGGGTCACGATCCTTCCAAGCGTCATTTCGGTCAACGATATCGGACGCGGCGAATTGATCGTGAACCCGATCATCGAGCCCGAGCTGCATGCCGAGTTCGTGGTGATCCAGCCGACGCGGCGCAAGCTGTCGATGCAGGCGCGGATGTTTTTGGAGCGCTTCGAGGCGGAAGTCGCGCATATCCATAACATTTGGGA
>JBEVFG010000089.1:0-5480 GCA_040512415.1 Pseudolabrys sp.
ACCAATTCAGACAGGCGGCCTTCCACGTTCATATGGATGTCTTCGAGCGCGCGCTTGAAGGAGAACTTGCCCGCCTCGATCTCTGACAGAATCGTGTCTAGACCGTGAGCGATCTTTTTCGCATCGTCGGCCGAAATGATGCCTTGCTTGGCCAGCATGTCGGCATGGGCCTTGGACGCGGCGATGTCCTGGCGGTAAAGATGCCGGTCGAAGTCGATAGAGGCGTTGATCTCCTCCATGATGGCGCCGGGGCCAGACGAGAACCGCCCACCCCACAGTTTGTTGCTCATGCCATATCCACCAAGCCGCTCATGACCGAAACCCAATCAAAGCTCGCCAAAAAGCGCCTCGCCATGGTTTTGGCGGGTGGAATCGCCGGCGTCGTCGTTGGGCTGGCGGGGGTATACGGGGTTTCGACCCTGACACGCAATGCGGGCGGCGACGCGGCCTGCCGCCCGGCTGTCGAACTGGCCAGGAAAATAGCGCCTTTTGCGCATGGCGAGGTGGCGGCCGTTAACGTTGCCAAGAGTCCGTTAAGGGTGCCCGATCTTTCTTTTCAGGATGCCACCGGCAAGCCGGTGACGCTCGAGCACTGGCGCGGGCGCACGGTGCTGCTCAACCTCTGGGCCACCTGGTGCGTGCCTTGCCGCAAGGAGATGCCGGCGCTCGATGCGCTGGAGCAACGGCTCGGTGGCCCCGGATTTGAAGTGGTGGCGGTCAATATCGACACGCGCGATCCCGACAAGCCAAAGGCGTGGCTCAAGGAGGTCGGCGTCGAGAAGCTCGCCTATTTCGCCGACCCCAGCGCGCGTGCTTTTCAGGACCTCAAGGCAATCGGGCGCGCGTTCGGAATGCCGACCACGTTGCTGATCGATCCCAAGGGGTGCGAGATCGCGACCATTGCCGGCCCAGCCGAATGGGCGAGCGACGACGCCATCAAGCTGATCAATGCCGCGCTCGGGCGATAGCGTGATTACGCGCTGATATTGAGATTGCGGCCGACGCCTTCAGCGACGTTGGCGAGGCTCTGCAGATTTTTCTGCGCCGCGTCGAGCACCTGGACGATTGCGGACGCGTTGTCGGAACCCATGCGCAGCATCTTGGCCGCAACCGCCATCTGCACATTGCTCATCTGAGAGGCGACCAAAGCGGCCGCAATTGATGCCGGATCCATCCCGGTACCGTTTCTACGGCAGGTTTATCAACGAAATGTAAATACGGCGGCCGCGGACTTGACATGTTTCGCCAGCAGTCCTATACTTAACCAAATGGTTTACTATTCAAGACCGAACCTCGATCGCACCTTTGCCGCACTCGCCGACCCGACGCGGCGCGCTTTGCTCGCCCGTCTGAGCGAAAAGGAAAATGTGTCGGTCAGCGAACTGGCAAAACCGTTTTCGATGTCGCTTCCCGCGATCATGAAGCATCTCGACGTGCTGTCAGATGCGGGACTCGTCGGCCGCGAGAAGAACGGCCGCATCGTCAGCTGCCGCCTGCGCGCGGAACCCATGCGCGACGCCAATGATTGGCTTAACCGCTACCAGAAATTCTGGACCGAGCGGTTCGATCGCCTTGCTGCTTTCCTGGAGGAAGACAAATGGCCACCGTCACAACGAAACCCAGCCTCACCATCAAGCGCCGGTTCAACGCGCCGCCGGCGAAAGTCTTCGCGGCGTGGACCGACCCGGAAAAGCTGAAGCACTGGATGGGCGGTCGCGAAATCGGTCAGGTTACCGCCCAGACTGACACGCGTGTCGGCGGCCGTTTCCGCATCGTGATGCAGAAGTCCGGCGACGGCGAACAACACGACGTCAGCGGCGTTTACCGTGAGGTGATCCCGAACGAGAAGCTGGTGTTCACCTGGGCGTGGAAGACCACGCCCGAGCGTGAATCGATCGTGACGATCACGTTCAAGGCCGATAACGGCGGCACGCTGATGACCTTTGTCCACGAGCAATTCTTCGACGAAGACGCGCGCGATCGCCACCAGCACGGCTGGAACGGTTCGTTCGAGAAGCTGGAAAAGTACCTCGCTGCGTAACGACGGGAGTAAACGATGCCACACCAATGGTCACACGGACATTTCTACTGGAACGAGCTGATGACGCGGAATGCCGAGCGCGACAAGAAATTCTACGGCGCAACGGTCGGCTGGACATTCGAGGCGATGCCGATGCCTGACGGCACCTATTGGGTCGCCAAGATGGGCGACCAATTTGTCGGCGGCCTGTTTCCGCTCACCAGTCCCCAGTTCGACGGCGTTCCCGAAAGCTGGATGTCTTACCTCGCGGTCGACGATGTCGATGCGCGCGTGAAAAAGGCGCAGGCCGCGGGCGCAACATTGATGCGTCCGATCTTCGACATACCCAATGTCGGCCGTATTGCCATCCTCAAGGAGCCGGGGGGCGCCGGAATCGGCTGGATGACACCGCAGAAAATGTAGTGGAGGCAGAATATGCAGCACAAGATCGTATCGCAGGACGAATGGCTCAAAGCACGCAAAGCCCTGCTCGCGAAGGAAAAGGAATTCACCCGGGCGCGCGACGCCTTGAGCACCACGCGCCGTGAACTGCCCTGGACGCCGGTCGAGAAGAACTACGTCTTTGACGGCTCAAACGGAAAAGAAGCGCTCTCAGATCTGTTCGGCGGCAAGAGCCAGCTGATGGTCTATCACTTTATGCTCGGGCCCGGCTGGGTGCAGGGCTGCCCCAGCTGCTCATACCTCGCCGACCATTTCGACGGCGCCGTGATCCATCTTGCGCAGCGCGACGTGTCGCTGGTCGTTGTCTCGCGCGCGCCGCTTGCCGAGATCGAGGCCTACAAGAAGCGCATGGGCTGGAAATTCAAATGGGTGTCGTCGTTCGGCAACGACTTCAACCACGATTTTCACGTGTCGTTCAGCAAAGACGAAATGGCCAAGGGCGCCGAGTACAACTACACGGTCGACAAGATCCCCAGCGAGGAACTACCCGGCCTGAGCGCTTTCATCCGGGACGAGAACGGCAAAGTCTTCCACACGTATTCGTCCTACGCGCGCGGGCTCGACACGCTCGTCGGCACGTACAACTTCCTCGACATGGCGCCGAACGGCCGCGACGAAGGCGCCCTGCCCTGGACGATGGCCTGGGTGCGCCGGCACGACGAATATGAAGACAAGCCGAAAGGCGCCAGCTGCTGCGCCTAATTAGCGCGTCGGAACCGGCTTCTCGCCGCGGTAGTCGTAGAAGCCACGCTGCGTCTTGCGGCCGAGCCAGCCGGCCTCGACGTACTTCACGAGCAACGGGCACGGCCGATATTTCGAGTCGGCCAGCCCTTCGTAAAGCACCTGCATCACCGACAGGCAGGTATCGAGCCCGATGAAGTCGGCGAGCTCGAGCGGGCCCATCGGATGGTGGGCACCGAGCCGCATGGCGGTGTCGATCGACTCGACGTTCCCGACCCCCTCATAGAGCGTGTAGATCGCCTCGTTGATCATCGGCAGCAGGATGCGGTTCACGATGAACGCAGGGAAGTCCTCCGACACCGCGATGGTCTTGCCGAGCTTGGTGACAAAGGCCTTGCTCGCCTCGAACGTCGCATCGTCGGTGGCAATGCCGCGGATCAGTTCGACCAGCTCCATCAGCGGCACCGGATTCATAAAATGAATCCCGATGAAGCGCTCCGGCCGGTCGGTTGAGGACGCGAGCCGCGTGATCGAGATCGAAGAGGTGTTGGTTGCGAGAATCGCGTCGGACTTCAACGACGAGCAAAGCTCGCCGAAGATCTTGCGCTTGACGTCTTCCTTTTCGGTTGCGGTTTCTATGACCAGATCGCAACCCGAGAATGCGTCATATTTCTCGGCCGGCTTGATGCGCGCGAGCGCGTTCTTGCGGTCCTCCTCGCTGATCGCCTTTTTGGTGACCTGCCGCGCCATGTTGCCGTTGATAGTGGCCATGCCGGCCTTGATGCGGTCCGCTTCCAGGTCATTGAGAAGGACGGAATAGCCAGCGAGCGCACACACATGCGCTATTCCGTTGCCCATCTGCCCGGCGCCGACTACCCCGATACTCTGAATTTTGACCATGTCTTTGTCCGATCGATGCGAAGTCCCGGCTCTTGGCGTCGAATTCGGTAACTCTCGCGTTTGATTTCACTTTTACGACGTAGGACCGCACGATGCCATCGGCGGAACAACAAAACTAGAACGTAGTCAACGCTTGGCCTTGTCGAGTTCCGCCGCCAGCTCCGGCAACGCCTGGTACAAATCCGCCACCAGGCCGTAGTCGGCGACCTGGAAGATCGGCGCCTCCTCGTCCTTATTGATAGCAACAATCACCTTGGAGTCTTTCATCCCGGCGAGATGCTGAATTGCGCCGGAAATTCCGACCGCGATGTAGAGCTCGGGCGCCACAACTTTGCCGGTTTGCCCGACTTGCCAGTCGTTTGGCGCATAGCCGGCATCGACCGCAGCCCGCGAGGCGCCGACCGCAGCGCCCAGCTTATCGGCGACGGGCTCGATATATTTGGTGAAGTTTTCCCGACTTTGCATGGCGCGGCCGCCGGAAATGATGATTTTGGCCGACGTCAATTCAGGCCGATCCGACTTCGACAACTGCTCTCCCGAGAATGTCGAGAGACCCGGGTCTGCGGCCGCGGTGGCATTTTCGATGCTCGCAGAACCGCCGGCGCCCGCAGCCTGAAACGTCGACGTGCGCACGGTGATGACCTTCTTCGCATCGGACGACTTCACCGTCTGGATTGCGTTGCCGGCATAGATCGGCCGCTCGAAGGTATCAGGGGAAACCACTTTCGTGATGTCCGAAATCTGCATCACGTTAAGCAGCGCGGCGACGCGCGGCATGATGTTCTTCCCGGTCGTTGTCGCGGGCGCAACGATGGCGTCGTAGCTGCCGGCAAGCGACACGATCAGCGCAGCAACCGGCTCGGCGAGCTGATGCTCATAAGGCGCGGCGTCCGCCACCAGAACTTTCTTGACGCCGTCGAGTTTCGACGCCGCCTCCGCTGCCGCCTTGCAATCTTTGCCGACGACGAGCACGTGAACATCGCCGCCGATAGCCTTGGCTGCGGTGAGTGCCTTGTTGGTTGCGTCCTTGAGCGTTTTATTGTCGTGCTCGGCGACGAGAAGCGTGGTCATCTAGAGTACCCCCGCCTCGTCCTTGAGCTTTGCGACGAGGTCGGCAACCGAGGCAACCTTCACGCCCGATTTGCGGCCCGGAGGTTCGCTCGTCTTGACCACCTGAAGCCGCGGCTTGATGTCGACGCCATACGCATCCGGCGTCTTTTCGTCGATCGGCTTCTTCTTCGCCTTCATGATATTCGGCAGCGAGGCGTAACGCGGTTCATTCAGCCGCAGATCGGTCGTGATGATTGCGGGCATTTTCAGCTTCACCGTCTGCAGGCCGCCATCGACCTCGCGTGTCACGCTGATGGCGTCGCCCTCGATCGCAAGCTTGGACGCGAACGTGCCCTGCGCCCAGTTA
>JBEVFG010000090.1:0-2512 GCA_040512415.1 Pseudolabrys sp.
CGTGTCGGCTTTTGCATTGTAGACGCGCCATGTCAGCCCGCCGCCGATCGGCTGCGCGTCATTGCCGAAACGAGCACTTAACGCCAGTGCGACTTGCCCTGCCGGAATTGGGGGAATCGATGCGGTGGTCGGAGGAGCCGCGTTGCGAATCGGCGCGGGCGGCGTTGGCGGAAGGCTGCTCGGCCCAAAGATATCGGTGCGCGTCGATGGCGACGGGGAGATCAGCCCCGTCGACGGCGCCGCGGAAAACAGCGAATTCTGCGCAGGCGCCTGGGCGTGTGCTGGCAGTGGATCGATCACAACCAAAGCCAGAACAAGTCCGAGCGCCGGCCGTAGCCGGCCGCAAACGGCGGCGGTCGCGGGAGCCCTGTGCATGACGCTGATGTTTTCGGCTCAAATCGAGGCGATTTCAAGCCGATTGTCGCTTGTTTGTGACCTCGTTAACGCCGTGCTAGTCGCAACAGCGCAATTTCCGAAAGGTCAATGATGCCTGACGCTCTTGAACTCCTGAAAACCCGCCGTTCGGTCAAGCCGATGGAATTGGAGGGACCGGCACCGGCGCCGTCCGAGATCGAGACGCTTTTGAAGATCGCATCGCGGGTCCCCGATCACGGCAAGCTGGCGCCCTGGCGATTCATAGTGTTCGAGGGCAATGCACGTGCCGTCGCAGGAGACACGATCGCGGCCGCGTATCGTGCCGACCATCCCGAGGCCACGCCCGACCAGATTGAATTCGAGCGCAAGCGCCTCTCACGTGCGCCACTTGTCATCGCGGTCGTCAGCCGCGCCGGCCCGCACGTGAAGATTCCCGAATGGGAGCAGCAACTCTCCGCCGGCGCCTCCGCGATGAGTCTTGTCTTTGCCGCGCATGCCATGGGCTACGCGGCCAGCTGGATTACGGAATGGTACGCTTACGACCGCCGCGTTCTCGATGCGCTTGGCATCGCGCCGCATGAGCGCGTTGCGGGTTTCGTTCATATCGGCCGCCCGGCAAAGCCGCCCGAAGACCGCGACCGGCCAAAACTCGATGCCATCGTCACGCGCTTCGGCGCCTGAGGAACCAATCGAACTGATGCCGCATTTAACGTTTACGTAATGCTGCGGGCGCAGACTTCCCGTCACGTTTCGGTCACAAGACTCCGCCAGCAATACCGCTGGATCGACACACTCCTGCATAAGCCTCGGGGGCATAGGAGAAACGACGCGTGGTTTTCGAGGGCCTATTCGCGCGAGCGCGCAACGGCGACCGTGCGGCGGAAGCCTCGACGCATCCTCACCCGACGACGGTGCGTCCGACTATCGGGCTTGCGCTAGGTGGCGGCGCCGCCCGCGGTTTTGCCCATATCGGCGTGATCCGCACTCTGGAAGCACACGGTATCGTGCCCGATGTGATCGTTGGTACTTCCATCGGTGCTGTCGTCGGCGGCTGCTACGCGGCCAAGGAAATGGACAACCTCGACAACTGGGCACGCACGTTGACGGTGCGCGGCGTGCTTGGCTACCTCGACATCAGCTTGTCGGGCTCCGGTTTAATCGGCGGGGGCCATCTCGCTGCGCAACTTGAAGCGGGCTTGAAAGAAAGCCGCGTTGAAGATCTGCCGCTCCGCTTCGCGGCGATTGCGACAGAATTCAACACCGGTCATGAAATCTGGCTTACACGCGGCCGCCTGAGCGACGCATTGCGTGCGTCGTATTCGCTTCCGGGAATCTTCCCGCCTGTCCTGATCGGCGGACGCTGGCTGGTCGACGGCGCTCTGGTCAATCCGGTGCCGGTCTCAGCCGCGCGTGCTCTCGGCGCGCGTTTGGTGATCGCGGTCAATCTCAATTCAGACCTGTTCGGCCGGGGTACGATCATCGCAAACCATGGCCCCGACGAAAACGAAATCGCTGCAGAGCCTCCGAAGGTCAACGGCTTTCGCCGGATGTTCAGCGGGGAACGCTCGCTGCGACGGCAGTTCTTCGGGCGACGCGGCCGTCCCGGGCTGCCGACCGTCATGGTGGAGGCCTTTAACGTCATGCAGGACCGCATCACGCGGTCGCGGCTTGCGGGCGATCCTCCCGATGTCCTGATCAGCCCCCGGCTCGGCGGTATTGGCTGGTTCGATTTCCATCGCGCCGCCGATGCCGTGGCGATCGGTAGTGAGGCCACCACAAAAGCGCTTGATGCGGTCAGCGAAGCGGTGACCGCACTCTCGCAGCCGGGCGAACCGGGCGCAGGATGAAGCAGGTTACACGGTGCGAATGTAGTCGCGCATCGCCTCGGATTCGCTTTCAATCTCTTCGACGCGATGTTTGACAACGTCGCCGATTGAAATAAGCCCGGTGAGTTTCCCGTCGGCGACGACCGGCATGTGACGGAATTTTCCCGCCGTCATACGCTCCATGATGCTGGCAACCGACTCATCCGCGGTACAGGTCGCGACATTGCGTGTCATCACCTGACCAACTGAAAGATTCAGTGCCGCTGCTCCATGTTCGGAAAGTGCGCGCACAATATCGCGTTCCGACAATA
>JBEVFG010000091.1:0-9672 GCA_040512415.1 Pseudolabrys sp.
CTTTCCCGGGATAAAGGTTCCTGGCGCCGAGAAGACACCTTTCATGCCCGTGCGTGCATTGGGCGCCCCGCACACGACCTGGGTCGGCTTGCCGTCACCGATATCGACCATGCAGACCTTGAGGCGGTCCGCATTGGGATGTTTCTCGGCCGAGATGACGGACGCGATCACGAACGGCTTGAGCAGGTCCGCCTTATCCTCGACGTTCTCGACCTCAAGGCCGATCATCGTCAGCTTGTCGACAATCTCGGCCAGCGACGCGTCGGTTTCGAGATGCACCTTTAGCCAGGGTAACGTGAACTTCATGCCGCCTTCTCCGACGTCCAGAAATAGAGAAGCGGCAGCAACGCGAAGACCACCATGGTGAACAGGATCGCGGCACGAATGCAAAGACTGTAAAGCTCGGTGCGGATGATTAGTTCGCGATGAATGACATCCTGAACATGATCGGCGGCCTCGAATTCATGGGCGTGGAATACTGACAGACATCGCAGACAGCCCAGTGCAATCAGCAGATAGATCGCCATTTCCATGACGACGATCCCGACTTCAAAGTCGCTGTCGGCGACAAGCGGCGCGATCAGGCCGAGCCCGGCGATCATCATCGACGTGTGCGTCAAAAGACCTGTAGCCTTGGTGTCGATCGAGGCGAAAGTGTGTGATGCCTCGGCCGACAACTCCCTGTCGAGCTTGCGCAATGTTGATTCGTAACTCGCGATCTTGTCCGCATTCCACCCGCGCGTGACCAGCGCGAAGAAAGCGCGATCGAGCGGCGAGGGGGGTCGCGGCCCTGTCATGAACTCAGACCTCCGGCTAGCGTCGGAAAATCCAGCGGTCGGAAGCCGTAGTGCGAAAGCCAACGAACATCGGTCTCGAAGAAGGCGCGCAGATCGTTCATGCCGTACTTGAGCATCGCGATACGGTCGATTCCCATGCCCCAGGCAAAACCTTGATATTCGTCGGGATCGAGCCCGCAATTGCGCAGCACGTTCGGGTGCACCATTCCGCAGCCGAGGATTTCAAGCCAGTCTTCGCCTTCGCCGAAGCGAATTTCACCCTTGTCGCGCTTGCACTGGATGTCGACCTCGAGCGACGGCTCGGTGAATGGGAAGAACGACGGGCGGAAGCGCATCTTCACGCTGTCGACCTCGAAGAAGGCCTTGCAGAATTCCTCGAGGATCCACTTCAGGTGACCGAGGTGAGAGCCCTTGTCGATCACGAGGCCTTCGACTTGGTGGAACATCGGGGTGTGGGTTTGGTCCGAGTCGCTGCGATAGGTGCGGCCGGGGCAAATGACGCGGATTGGCGGCTTTTTGCTGAGCATCGTACGCACCTGGACGGGGGAGGTGTGGGTGCGCAGCAGCAGGCGCGAGCCATCCGGCTTCGGCGCGAAATAGAACGTGTCGTGCATTTCGCGAGCCGGGTGACCCTCGGGAAAATTCAGTTTGGTGAAGTTGTAGTCGTCAGTTTCAACGTCGGGCCCCTCAGCGATCGCGAACCCCATGTCGGCGAAGATGGCCGTCAGCTCATCGGTCACCTGGCTGATGGGATGGATGCGGCCGCTCTCTGCCGGCGCTTCGCGCACGGGCAGCGTGACGTCGACCGTCTCGGTATTGAGCCGAGCATCGAGTGCCGCGGCACCGAGCGCATCTTTGCGTTGTGCAATCGATTCGGTGACACGGTCCTTGAGGCCGTTAATCGCCGGACCTTGTGTCTTTCGTTCGTCTGCCGACATCGTGCCGAGCGTCTTGAGCAACGCCGAGACCGAGCCGTTCTTTCCGAGCGCGGCAATGCGAACGGCTTCGAGCGCCGCTTCGTCCTTCGCCGCGGCGACGTTCGCCAGAATGTCCTTTTCAAGCTTTGCGATGTCGGACATGGCTCACCACCCTGTCATGCGCGGGTTCCGGCCCGCGCATCGCGTTTGGTTGACACCTAACGCGAACCTTACGCCGGCAACGCGGCCTTGGCCTTTTCCACGATCGCCTGAAAAGCAGCCGGCTCGCGGATGGCAAGATCGGACAAAACTTTCCGGTCGACCGTCACGCCGGCTTTCGCCAAGCCCGCGATGAAACGGCTGTAGTTCAACCCAAAGGGCCGGACTGCCGCATTCAATCGCTGGATCCATAATGCACGAAACGTGCGCTTGCGCCGCTTGCGGTCACGGAAGGCATATTGGTTTGCCTTCTCCACCGCCTGCTTGGCGATGCGGATCGTGTTCTTGCGGCGGCCGTAATAGCCCTTGGCGGCTTTCAGAACTTTCTTGTGCTTGGCGTGCGAGGTGACGCCACGTTTGACGCGGGCCATAGAAATTCTCCTTGCAGATACGTGCAGATTACTGACGAGGAACAGCCGCGCTCGCGCAGCCGGCGGGAACCGGTCAGCCGTTCGGCAGCCAGTACTTCTTGACGTTGTCGCCGTCGGTCTTGAACAGCACGTTAGTGCCGCGATGTTCGCGGATCGTCTTTGTCGTCCGCTTGATCATGCCGTGGCGCTTGCCGGTCTGCTGGTATTTCACCTTGCCGGTCGCGGTAATCTTGAAGCGCTTTTTGGCGCCCGATTTGGTCTTCAACTTGGGCATTTGGCTCTCCTCATCGGCTCGCAGCGGGCAGGCCCACCGGCCGAAATATGCTCCTTGGGGCACGTTGGGCCCCGGAGCTGGTGCTCGGGATTGAGCGTTAATCGCCGCCACGGCAGCCCTTACTGGCCGGGCGGCGAATGCGCGGCGTTATGGCAGAGGCGGCCGCAGCATGCAACCGCCTGTCGCCGGGGGTTAATTCGTTACCAAATAACAGCGCGCCACCCGCGATCTGCGAGCGGCGCGTTTGAGGTGCTCGGAAAGCGTTCTGCGGCGCTAGCGTGGCGCCAGCATCATGACCATTTGCCGGCCTTCAAACCGCGGTTCTGATTCGATCTTGGCGAACGGACCGGTGTCCGCTTTCACGCGCTCGAGCAATTTGTAGCCGAGCTCCTGGTGCGCCATTTCGCGTCCTCGGAATCGCAAGGTAATCTTGACCTTGTCCCCCTCTTCGAAGAACCGCTTCATGGAGCGCATTTTGACGTCGTAGTCGTGGTCGTCGATCATCGGCCGGAGTTTGATCTCCTTGACCTCGACGACTTTCTGCTTTTTGCGAGCCTCCGCCGCTTTTTTCTGCGCCTGGAATTTGTATTTGCCGTAATCCAGGATCTTGCAGACTGGGGGTGCGGAGTTCGGGGCGATCTCGACTAGGTCGAGCCCCGCAGCCTGCGCCATATCCAACGCGGCTTGGATCGGGGTGGGACCGTGGTTGTGGCCACTGGCATCTATTAGCTGGACCTCGCGGACGCGGATCTCCTCGTTTATGCGCGGGCCGTCCTTCTGAACGGGCAGCGCGGACTTCATCGGACGACGAATGGCTACTTTCTCCTTATCCTGTTTCAACTGACCGTCGGCATCAGCGCGCCTTCGGAATAGCCGTAGATTGGTAGAAACGGCCGAGAAGTCAACGCAGTTCCGCAGGTATTGGTATCTAACAGTTTGAAACCGAAGGCCAAACTGTTCAAATTGCTCTTATTTTGTCGTGACTTAATTTTGTGCGGAGACATCGGGCCGCATGCTTAACCCGGCAACGTCCCGATAGAGACGCAATGTCTGCTCGGTCACAATCGCCGTATTGAAATGTCCTAGAACCCAATCACGGCCGCGCCGGCCGATGGTTGCCCGGTTCGGCTCGGGCATCGAAAATAGCCGGAGCAGGGCCGCCGCCAACTCCGCATCGTCGCCGGCCTGAAAACGAAATCCCGCAATTCGGCTTTCGGGTACCGCAGGGGCGGTGAGCACGACGTCGGCTCCGGCGCCGAGGTCGGACACGATGACTGGCCGTGCCATCGCCTGACCTTCCAGGATTGCACGCTGCACGCCTTCCGGCTGTATCGCCGCCGAAACGACAACAGATGCGGCCGCAAAGGCGGCAGGCATGTCGGCGACCGGAGCGGCCATGCGGATCACATCCATTGTCCCGGTGGACAAGACCAGGTCCCAAAGTTCGCCTGTGTAGCGCGTGCGGCCACGGTCTTCGCCGACGAAGACGCACAAAAAATCCTTCAAACCCATTTCCTTGAGCCGTTTTACCGCTTTGACGACGACGTGATGACCTTTTCGGCGCAAGATGCGTCCCGTGATCAGGATAACTTTCGTCTCGCGCTTGACACCCCATGCACTTCTTATTGTATCGATGCGTTCGCGCGTAACCTTGTCAGGATCGAAACGGTCGAGATCAATGCTGCACGAAACTACGGCGATGTTGTTCCACGGTGTGCCGTAGCGATCGTTGATCAACTGCGCGATCTGTTCGCTTGACGCGATAACATGGTCGGCACGTGCCATGATGCTGTTATAAAAGTGCTTGAAGATGTTCTGCTCGCGGAAGCCTTTGTAGCAACTGGTCACAAGCGGTATTTGGCACAGACGCGCTGCGATAAATGCACTCCATGCGCCTGCACGGCCAAAGGCGTGAATCACACGGCACTGCCGGTCCCGCGCCATTCGCGTCAGCTTGATCGCGTTGCGAAGCATCAGAAACGGATTATTGCTCGAGACATCAAGCGGGACGAATTCGCCGCCGGCCGCCGTTACGTCGGCGACCAGGCGGCCAGCGCGCGACACGACGATGATGCGAAAACCAGCGCTCGCAAGAATGCGCACGAGTTCAACCGCGCCTGCATCAGCAGCCCCGACGTCGAGAGTAGGCGTTACGACGAGCACCGAGCCAAGTGCGGTCTGAGCTGTGCGCTCAACAATGTGCGACTGCAAGCTCGGTTCGGGGACTGGTGCGGACAAACTCGACATGACATCCGTTGGTATTTAGCGGTGAGGTATAGACTTCACCAGCAAGCTGGGCAACGGCTGCGCATTGCCACGACGGCGGTCTTCCTGCGAAAAGTAATCCATGGAAGAAGCGCGCCTCACATCCATCACGGTCGGCTCCGATAAAGACGGTCGCCCTATCGCCGTACGCGAGCGAAAGGGCGCGAATCCCGGGCTATTTTGGCTAGGTGGCTTTAAATCCGACATGAAAGGCACAAAAGCCGAGGCGCTCGATCATTGGGCCGGAAAAGAAGGCCGCGCGTGTTTACGGTTTGATTATTCCGGCCACGGCGAGTCAGGCGGCTCTTTCACTGAGGGAACGATCGGCCGGTGGCTGGAGGAAAGTCTGGCGGTCTATCTGCGTTTTGCACGCGGGCCGCAGTTGGTCATCGGGTCGTCTATGGGAGGCTGGCTGGCATTGTTGCTGGCCAGAGCCGTGGGAGCCAACAAAGACGCGGCGCCAATCGCGGGCATGGTCCTGATTGCCCCCGCAGTCGACTTCACTGAAGAACTGATGTGGAAGCAGTTTTCCGATGCGACCAAACGCGAAATCGAGGAAAGAGGAAAATGGCTACGGCCCTCAGAGTACGGTGATGAACCTTACCCGATCACGCGCGGCCTCATTGAAGACGGCAGAAATCACCTATTGCTCGGCGGGCTGATAGAAACCGGTTGTCCGGTACATATTTTGCAGGGCGTACAGGATCCGGATGTACCCTGGCGGCACGCGGTCGAGCTGGTGTCCCGGTTTTCCCGCGACGATGTTGTGCTGACATTGATTAAGGACGGCGACCATCGGCTATCGCGCCCTGAGGACATTGATCGCCTTGTTGCAGCCGTCAAAGAATTCTAGGCGAGCGCCATAGTCCATTCGTCCCGAACCGCGGGATCCGGTTCGGCGTGTTCCTTTTGAAGCGCTGCGAAACGCTGACGCGGCAATAGTTTCGATAGCGCCCAGACTGCGGCA
The DNA here is from genome assembly GCA_040512415.1 of Pseudolabrys sp. GTDB lineage: Bacteria > Pseudomonadota > Alphaproteobacteria > Rhizobiales > Xanthobacteraceae > Pseudolabrys. The sequence continues at coordinate 5,811 of JBEVFG010000091.1, forward strand.
CCTCGCACCAACGGTGATGGATCGCTTAGTAACCGTTCAGCTTCGGCGCTGAGTGCCACGTCGCCTGAGTTACCGATTGCGATCAACACGTTTCGAACGAACCGGTCGCGTCCGGTTCGCTTGATCGACGTCTTGGCGAATAATGTCCGGAATTGCACTTCATCAAGGCGAACGAGATCGGCGAGGCGTGGCGCGCGCAACGCGTCGCGCGCCGCAAGCTTGGCCTCGCGTCCCTGGCTCGCAAACTTGTTCCACGGGCAAACCGCAAGGCAGTCGTCGCAGCCGAAGATGCGGTTGCCCATCGCGGGACGCAATTCGCGGGGAATAGGCCCTTTGTGCTCGATGGTGAGGTAGGAAATGCATCGTCGTGCGTCGAGCTTGTACGGCGCAGGGAAAGCTGCAGTTGGGCAAATATCGAGACATGCCCGGCAATTGCCGCAGCTGTCTGGTTCCGCGGGGTCAGCCGGCAAATCGAGCGTTGTGAAGACCGAGCCGAGAAACAGCCAGGAGCCGAATTGGCGCGAGACCAGGTTAGTGTGCTTGCCCTGCCATCCAAGTCCGGCATGGGCGGCAAGCGGCTTCTCCATGACGGCCGCAGTGTCGACGAACACCTTGACGTCTCCGCCGGCATTGGCGGTTAGCCAGCGAGCAAGATCCTTGAGTTTGGATTTGATCAGCTCGTGATAGTCGTTGCCCTGCGCGTAGACCGCGATTGCTGCGCGATCACGGGCTTTCAAGATCGCAAGCGGATCATCATCTGGCCCGTAGTTCAATCCCAACATGACGATTGAGCGGACTTCCGGCCACATGGTGAGCGGTGAAGCGCGCCGGTCAGCACTCGCTGCCAGCCAGGTCATATCGCCATGTGCGCCGCCGGCTATATAGTTTTCGAGACGCATTTTGAGTTCTGGCGCGGCATCCGGCTTCACGACGCCGAACGCGTCGAAGCCGCGCGCGCGCGCCTCTTCCGCGAGGGTAGACTTGATCGCGGCCGGATCTTTCAAAAGTCGAGGTCGGCGTAACTTTTCGATGGCGGCAGGCCCGCGAGCGTGTCGGCGAGGATCGCGCGAAACGACGGACGCGACTTTACGCGTGCGTACCAGCTCTTTGTCGCTTCGTCTTCGTTCCACGGCACTTCGCCCAAATAGTCTGCAGCTGAAAGATGCGCCGCCGCTGCCAGGTCAGCTAGGCTGAGCCGGTCGCCTGCAAGCCAGTCGCGCGTACGCACGAGCCACCCAATATAGGCTAAATGATAGCGGATATTGTGGCGCGCCGCGCGCAGCGCATCGGTGTCCGGCGGACCGCCGCCCTGTTCCTGCGTCATGTGGCGCTTGAACGCGCGTTCGTGCACAAGCGGGCCGCTGACCTCGGCGTAAAACTTGTCGTTGAACCAATTTGCGAGCCGCCGCACTTCAACCCGGCGCCCTGCCAGATCAGGCAGCAGGCGATCCTGTCCGCTCTGCGGATGGGTTTCCTCGACATATTCTGCGATCACTGTTGCGCCTGGAATTGGCGGCTGTCCCTCGGTAACGAGCACCGGCAGCTCCGCGGCTGGGTTGAGCAGCAGAAATTCTTCTCTGCGCTCCCAAAACCGTTCTTCCACGAGGCGGGCGGGAATACCATACTCACTGAAAATCAGGCGCACGTAACGCGAACGGGGGCATAGCGGGTGATGAAGCAGCGTCAGCATTGGTGCTCGATCTGGGACAGGTCCGTGAGAATCAACGTCGCACTATAGAAAGGCAGGACGTCGACGCAAATCGTCACAAAAATTTTCACGCTTTTTTGTTGCCAGTCACCTCGCTTTGGGCCAAAAGCGCTGACTGTTTCATCGCCCGCAAACAGCATCCGCTAATTTCCGGAGCAGTTCATGCATCTCGACCTTGTCAAGGCGGCAGTGCTCGGTATCGTCGAGGGCCTGACCGAATACCTTCCGGTGTCCTCTACTGGCCATCTGCTCTTGCTGGAGCACCTGTTCGGCTGGGGAGATGATTCCTTCGGTAAATCGTTTGCAATCCTGATCCAGCTCGGCGCCATTCTCGCGCTGCTTTCGATTTATTTTGGCCGGCTTTGGGCGTTGGCCAAGGCGATGTTCACGCAGTGGGAGGCAGCACGGTTTGTCATCGGGGTGCTCCTTGCCTTTTTGCCGGCGGCGATCGTCGGTGCGCTCGCCTATCGCGTCATCAAATCATACCTGTTCGACGTGCGTGTCGTTTGCATTTCGCTCGTCATCGGCGGACTGGTCCTGCTTTGGGTCGATCGCATGAACCTGAAGGCGCGCTACCACGATGCGACCGCCTTCACCTTGCCGATGTATCTCGGAATCGGGATTATTCAGTGCATCTCGATGATACCCGGCGTGTCGCGCGCCGGAGCGACCATTGTGGGCGCCATGCTGTTCGGCGCCGATCGCCGTTCCGCTGCGGAGTTTTCATTCTGGCTTGCAATGCCGACCATGGTCGGCGCGTTTGCGTACGAGGTCTTCAAAAGCCGCGGCGATCTCGCCGTGAGCGGAAACGTCACGGTGGTCGCCGTCGGCTTCATCTTCTCGTTCATATTCGGATGGATCGTCGTCAAGACGTTCCTGGGCTACGTGCAGCGGCACAGCTTCGCGCTGTTTGCGTGGTGGCGTATTCTCGTAGGCGGCGCCGGCCTGTTTGCGCTCTATATTCCGTAGAACCGTCAGGCGACGCGGCTACGGAATTGACCGGTCCTGCGAAACCGCCACAGATATGAAGGTACGATCGCTTCGATCGTCTCAGGCTCGATGCCGAGACCCTGCAGCGTCCGCAGTTCGGCCTTTGCTGCGTCGGACGCGACATTATCAGTGCGGAGCAATTCCACCTGGTCCGGAGTCAGCGGCGGCTTGGGAAAATACTGCAGAACCGCAGCCTGCATCTTCGCAAGAAAGAAGGGCAGAGGCACCAGCAGTCGTTTGCGCTTGATTGTCCGGAGCACGAATTGCATGAGCTCCTTGAACGTCCGAACGTCGGGTCCGCCAAGTTCGTAAATCGTGCCCGGGCGCGTGCCGCCGTCAACGGCATCGGCGATAGCCCGCGCAACGTCCCCGACGAACGCCGGCTGAAAGCGTGTCAGCCCGCCACCGATCAGCGGCAGCGCCGGCGAAAGGCGCGCAAGGGCAGCAAAGCGATTGAAGAAATCGTCCTCCGGCCCGAACAGAATTGATGGCCGCATGATAGATGCCGACGGTTGCGCCGCCAGCACTAGCCTTTCCGCGTCTGCCTTGGTGCGCGCATAGGCGCTCGGCGAATTGGCATCGGCACCGATCGCCGACACATGGACCAGCCGGGCTCCGTGTGCACTCGCCGCCAACGCGACCTGCTCTGCGCCGTAAGTGTGCACCGCCGGGAATCGCTGGCGGCCGCGCTCGAATAAAATTCCCACGAGATTGACGAGCACCTGCGCATCGCGCGCCGCTGCCTCGACCGAGGCGGCGTGACGCAGATTGGCCTGCACCGCATGAATCTGCCCCACGCGACCCAGCGGTTGCAAATGTCCGGCAAGTTCAGGTCGGCGCACCGCCACCCGTATGCGATAGTGGCGCTTAGCCAGAGCACGGACCACGTGACGGCCGAGAAATCCCGAACCGCCATAAACGGTGACGAGGGTATCGTAAGGGCTGCGTGCGCTCATGCCGCTCTCTATATTTTCGTGCGGAGATGCCTGAAAACCGGCCAATACAGGATCGCCCGAGGGCTGTACAAAGCAGGAAAACCCGTTCATTGACAAGCCGGAAGTGGCTCCGTATCTGGTCGCAACGAGCCCAGGTGGCGGAATTGGTAGACGCACTAGTTTCAGGTACTAGCGGTGAAAGCCGTGGAGGTTCGAGTCCTCTCCTGGG
>JBEVFG010000092.1:0-15923 GCA_040512415.1 Pseudolabrys sp.
TAGTCGAAGGCATCGTCGGGATAGTCGGCAAGATCGGTGTCGGCATCGCCCTGAATCACCGCCAGGCCCTTGGCAACGCACTCGTTGACGCCCTCGCGCGACAGTTCGATGCCGCGGCCGTCAATGCCGTGCGTCTCCAGCAGTTGCAGCAGGTCGCCGTCGCCGCAGCCGACGTCGAGCACTTTCGAGCCACGCGAGATCATCTGCGCGACCAAGAGATGATCGCCGCGATAGTCGATCGCGTTGCGTTGCGCCGGCGTCACCAGCGGCAGGCCTTCTTGCACGACCGACATGCTACTTCTCCACCAGGCCGCGCACCGACGCCGCGGAATCCAGGAAGGCGCGGGCGATGTCGAGGAATTCCGGCACGTCGAGCAGAAAGGCGTCGTGGCCGCGATCGGTCTCGATCTCGGCGAACGACACCCGCACGCCGCCGGCATTCAGCGCATGCACGACGTTGCGCGATTCCGAGGTCGGAAACAGCCAGTCGGAGGTGAACGACATCAGGCAGAACCGCGTCTTGGTATCGCGAAACGCTTCCGCCAGTACGCCGTCATGGTCGGCGGCGATGTCGAAGTAGTCCATCGCGCGCGTCAGATACAGATAGGAGTTCGCATCGAAGCGCTCGACGAACGAAATTCCCTGATGCCGCAAATAGGACTCGACCTCGAAATCCGCATCGAACGAAAAGGTCGGGTTCGCGCGATCCTGGAACTTGCGGCCGAATTTTCGATGCAGCGCTGCGTCGGACAGGTAGGTAATGTGCGCGCCCATGCGCGCCACCGCGAGTCCCCTGCGCGGATTGGTGTTTTCGAGAAGGTATCGGCCGCCGCGCCATTCGGGATCGGCCATGATCGCCTGCCGGCCGACTTCATGAAATGCGATGTTTTGCGCCGAATGCCGCGTCGCGCAGGCAATCGGCAGCGCGGAAAAGACGCGATCCGGATAGCTAGCGGCCCACTGCAGGACCTGCATGCCACCCATCGATCCGCCGGCGACCGTGAACAGCGACTCGATGCCAAGATGGTCGAGCAGCATTGCTTGCGCGCGCACCATGTCGCGAATTGTGATGACGGGAAAATTCAGGCCCCACGGCTTGCCGGTTTTAGGATCGATCGACGATGGGCCGGTCGTGCCCATGCAGGCGCCGACCACATTCGGGCAGATCACAAAATAGCGCTCGGTGTCGATCGGCCGGCCGAGGCCGACCATGGTCTCCCACCAGCCCGCCTTCTTGGTAACGGGATGCACGCTCGCGACGTGCTGATCGCCCGTGAGCGCATGACAAATCAGGACGGCGTTGGAGCGCGCGGCATTCAGCTGACCATATGTCTTGTAGGCGATCTGAAACGGGGAGAGCTCGACGCCGGCGTCGAGCCGCAAGGGCCGGTCCCCGAACTGGGCGACGAGCGAGTCGCGCGGCTGATCCGCTTCGCGCGGCGCATCAGCCGCTTCACGCGAACCTGTCAATTTGGCTTCACTCATAATCGCCCGTGCGCTCCCGGCGCTGGCCGAACTGGAGCCCTGATATAGCGCTTAAGTGTCAACCTAGCAGGTTACAGTCAACGTTTTCTTTGATTTCAAGGCCCGGCCCACTTATCAATGCCACCATGGTGAAAGCACCCGAAACCAACGCGCTGACGGACCTTCGCAAGGAGATCGACCGCATCGATGAAGCGATGCATCAGCTTCTGATCGAGCGCAGCGAGATCATTGACCGACTTATTGCGGTTAAACGAAGCCAGGATAGCGGCACGTCGGCTTTCCGCCCTGCGCGCGAGGCCGAGATGATGCGGCGTCTCGTGAAGCGGCACAAAGGGATACTGCCGCTCGACACCGTCGAGAGCATCTGGCGGGTCATCATTTCGACGTTCACCTTCGTGCAGGCACCCTTTTCAGTCCATGCCGATCTTTCCGCGGGCGATGCTCTGATGCGCGATGCCGCGCGGTTTCATTTCGGTTTCACCGTGCCATTCGTCCCGCATATGGGCGCGGCCGGCGTGGTCGCCGCGGTGTCGGCGTCGAAGGGCGACCTTGGGCTGGTGCCCGCATTCGACGTGGCTTCGGCGGGCGCCTGGTGGAGCGCGCTTGAATTCGACGCCGCACCCAAAATCATTGCGCGCCTTCCTTTCGTGGAGCGCCCGGACCACCCGGCGGCCTTGCCGGTCTTCGTCCTCTCACGCGTTGCGGCGGACGCCATGGCAACCGAAACGGCGGTCTGGAGCATCCGTGTTTCGGGTTGGGGGGCGGCGCCTGCGCAGGCGCTTTCGGCCCTGGCCGACTTCATTGCCGTCCCGGATCGGGCATTCGATGGCGCCGCTCTTCTGGTGACCTTGCCGACAGGCAAGGACCTCAAGTCGATCAGCGCCGCCTTGGTTAAGGCTGGCGCCACCGTGCGCTCGGCAGCCCTCGTCGGCAGCCACGCAAACCGCTATACGGTTGCCGCCGACAAGACCTGACAGCCGGACTTTGAACGACGATGAACCGCCCGCAACCGCGACCCGGAGTGCTCGATATTGCCCCTTACGTTCCGGGCAAGAGCACCGCGCCTGGCGTCGCCAAGGTGTTTAAGCTCTCCTCCAACGAAACGCCGTTGGGGCCGAGCGCGAATGCAATCGCGGCCTATCGCGCGGCCGGCGAGCACCTTGAGGATTATCCGGACGGCTCGGCTGCAGCCTTGCGCGAAGCAATCGGCGCCGCGTTCGGGCTCGATCCTGACCGCATTGTCTGCGGCGCCGGCTCCGACGATCTGCTCAATCTGCTTGCGCGCGCCTACCTCACCGACGGCGACGAAGGGATTTACACGAAGCACGGCTTTGTCGTTTACCCGATCGCCACCATGGGCACCGGGGCGAAGGCGGTCGCCGTGCCGGAAAGGGATTTCACCGCGGATGTGGACGCCATTTTGAAGGCAGTCACGCCGAAGACGAAAATCGTCTTCCTGGCCAATCCGAACAATCCGACCGGAACCTATGTCCCATTCGACGAGGTGAAACGGCTGCAAAAATCACTGCCGGCGCACGTGCTGCTCGTTCTCGATGCCGCCTACGCAGAATACGTGCAGCGCAATGATTATGAGTCGGGCATCGAACTAGTTGCCACGACCGACAACGTGGTGATGACGCGCACCTTCTCGAAGATCTATGGGCTCGCCTCGCTGCGGCTCGGCTGGATGTACGGCCCCGCGCATTTGGTGGACGCGATCAACCGGATTCGCGGGCCGTTCAACGTCAACGGCCCGGCGATCGCAGCGGGGATCGCGGCGATCCGCGACACCGCGCATGTCGAGAAATCGCGCGCGCACAACACGCGCTGGCTCGCGTGGCTCACCGAGGAGATCGGCAAGCTCGGCCTGCCGGTGACCCCGAGCGCTGCGAATTTCGTGCTGATCCATTTCCCCGAGACCAAGGGCCGGACCGCGAAAGAGGCCGACGCTTTTCTGACCAAGCGCGGGCTCATCCTCCGCCAGGTCGGCGTCTACAAGCTGCCGAACGCCTTGCGAATGAGCGTCGGGACTGAAGAGGCCAACAGGCTCGTGGTGCAGGCGCTCAAGGAATTCCTGGGGAAGGCCGCGTGAGCAAGCCCGCCACCTTGTTTAACCGGCTGGCACTGATCGGGGTCGGCCTGATCGGATCGTCGATCGCGCGCGCTGCCCGCGCGCAGGGCGCCGCGCAGGCGATCGTTGCGACCGCGCGCTCGCCGCAGACGCGCCGGCGCGTCGCCGAACTTGGGATTGCCGACCAGGTCGTCGAGACCAACGCCGCCGCGGTCGAAGGCGCCGATCTCGTTATTGTCTGCATACCGGTCGGCGCCTGCGGCGCCGTCGCGAAGGAGATCGGGGCCCATCTTGCACCCGACGCGATCGTGTCCGATGTCGGCTCGGTCAAGGGCTCGGTGGTCCGCGATATGGCGCTGCATCTGCCAAAAACCGTGCATTTCATTCCGGCGCACCCGGTCGCCGGTACTGAATATTCCGGCCCGGATGCGGGCTTTGCGGAGCTTTTCGTCAACCGTTGGTGCATCCTGACGCCGCTCGATGGTGCGGACAAAAAGGCGGTCGACAAGCTGGCGTCCTTCTGGCGCCTGCTCGGCGCCAACGTGGAAACGATGGCGCCCGACCATCACGATCTGGTGCTCGCGATCACCAGTCATCTGCCGCATCTCATCGCTTACACCATCGTCGGCACCGCCGACGAATTGCAGGCCGTGACGCGATCAGAGGTGCTGAAATTTTCCGCGGGCGGTTTCCGTGATTTCACGCGCATTGCCGCCTCCGATCCGACGATGTGGCGTGACGTCTTTCTCGCCAACAAGGACGCAGTTCTCGAAATGCTCGGCCGCTTCAACGAGGATGTGTCGGCGCTGACCAAAGCGATCCGCAAGGGCGACGGCGACGCGTTGTTCGAGCATTTCGTCCGCACGCGCGCCATCCGCAAAGGGATCGTCGATATCGGCCAGGATTCGCCGGCGCCGGATTTCGGCCGGCCTCACCCGGATCTGCCGCACGAGCCGATGCCGAAGCCTTACGCTTCGGGAGAAGGCTAGAACAAAGCCGGCGTGTTCCCGATCGGGATCGGCCCGAGGAACGCCGCGCCATCAGTGAAGCGCAGAGGCAAGGTCACCGCGCGCTTTCCCTCGAGCGTGGTCTGCTCGCCGAGCATATTGATGCCAGCCGAAAGATTTGCGCCGGCCTGCTGGCGCGCAACCTCGCCGAGCCCGGGTGCCAGGCGGTCGAGGGCGCCGGCAAGTTTGTCCATGTTGGGTGAGGCCTGAATCTTCTGTTGTGCGCCGATCGCGGCCAGAAACTGTTCGAGGCCCGCCATCGTAATGCGCAACTGACCTTCGAGGTGGCCGTCACGATTGATCGACAATGCACCCGCACCGACGGCAAGGATCTCGCCTTGCTGGATCCGGACCTGCGTGATGTCGATGCGGCCGTCGGCTGCCTGAATTTCGCGGAAACGCGCCGCCCATGGCTTCGGTGAAAAATCGTTCAGCCCGCGTAGCCGAGCGGTTGCTGTTGCGTTGATCGGTTGCGCCGCCGCCGGATGCAACGCCGGCGATAAGGCCTGGTCGAGCTGCAGGGCAACTTCGATAACCGGCTTGTTCGTGACGGAGCCTTCAGCGATGCGGCCATGAACCTCAATGTGCCGGGCCCGCAACAGATTCTGCCGCGCGCCGTCGTTGAAACGGTCGACGACCGGATCGTCAAACACAAGTGACGCGCGCTGAGGTGCCGCCGGCGTGCCGCGGACGCTCGACTGTGCCAGCTTCCAGCTGGCAAGAAATTCCGGCTCCTTTCCGGGTTCGCCGACCGTCAGGGGCCCTCGGAATTCGCTGATGATCAGGCCGGGCTGGTAGACCTGCGCCACGACGAGCAGGCTGGCGGCCTTGAGCTCCATCGGCGGCTCATTGCTCCGAAAAATCGCGGAGGCCTTATCGCAGGTCACTTCGATACGGAACGGAAAGCCGCCGACCGCCTGCGATCCGCAATCGTAAATGCGGCCCGATTTCGCTTCGCGAGCCCGCCAGCCGTCGATCGTCTGCTGCGCCTTGTCGGCGGCGAATTTCCAGAAGCCCGTCCACCCGGCGATCACCGCCAGGACCACGAAGACCAGGATCGTGTAGCGCCGTCCGGTGCGGCGCCGAGATTGCAGGCTTGCTGTGTCGCCTATAACCATCTGACTTCAAAACCCGGCGAATAAGGCCTTTCTACGCCCGCCCCCTGCGGGTTGCAGGGGGACCGGCGCCCTGTTACGCGGACGTCAGCAGCCGACTGTCCCCCGCCACGATGAAGACAGGCTCCGATCAAAGCAACGATGACTTGTGGGTCTTCGCCTACGGGTCGCTGATGTGGCGGCCCGGGTTCGATTTTCTCGAACGGCGAAATGCACGCCTGGTCGGGGCGCATCGTGCCCTTTGCGTCTATTCGTTTGTGCATCGCGGAACGCCGGCAAAACCTGGTCTGGTGTTTGGTCTTGACCGCGGAGGAAACTGCCGCGGCATTGCCTATCGGGTTGCAGCGCGCCGGCGGACGACGACCATCGAGTATCTGCGCGGCCGCGAACAGGTCACGCGCGTCTACCGTGAGGCTTGGCGGAGGGTTTGGCTCGATGATGATCCGCAACAGAGCGTGCATGCCCTATGTTACGTCGTCGACCGCGGACATCGTCAATACGCGGGACGGCTGAGCCTGCAGGAGCAACTCCATTTTGCGCGCCAGGGCCACGGCCGATCCGGCGCATGCCGCGACTATGTGCTGGCGGCGACCAAGGAGCTGCAGGCCTTGGGTATTCGTGATCAAGACCTCCAGGTCCTGGCCGAGCGGCTCAAAGGTGTTCATGAATCGGCGGCGCGCTAGCCGCCGCTGCCCATTTTTGACCGTCCCTCTGCAATCAGCCGCGCGGTCGTGGTTTCAAGGTCATTCTGCAGGCGAGCGAAGAACGTATCTTTGTCGAGCCCAGGTGCAATCGGGTCGAGAATTTCGGCGACGACCGTCCCGGGGAAGCGGCGAAGCGAGCGACGCGGCCAGAACAGGCCGGAATTGAGCGCGATCGGAACGCAAGGCACTCCTTCCGCCATATAGAGAAGCGCGACGCCGATCTTGTAGCGCGGCTCGGCGCCCGCGGGGCGCCGCGTTCCTTCGGGAAAAATGATGAGCTGGCGATTGTCGGCGAGCTCGGCGCGCGCCCTTTCGATCATTGCGGCAAGAGCCTGCGAGCCGCCGCCGCGATCGACAGGCACCATCCGCCCTTTGATCGTGAGCCAGCCGAAAACGGGAATCCATTGCAGTTCGCGCTTGAGGATAAAGACGGGATTGTCGAGCAACGGCAGCAACGCAAAGGTTTCCCATGCGGATTGATGCTTTGAAGCAACGATGAGAGGGCCTGGCGGCAATTTTTCGAGACCGCGAACCTCGCATTTGATCCCGGCGACCACGCGCAGCAGCACAAGATTGACGCGGCCCCATGATTTCGCGACCTCGACAATCGCGCGGTACGGCATGAAAAAAGTCGGCAGCGCGGCGATCAAAAACAGGAGCGTGTTCAGATAGAACAGCGCATTGAACGCAAGCGAGCGGAGAAGAATGATCACGGTCAGCCCTTCTATATTGCGCCGTCCACGTCGAGACGCATGCGAGCCTGCGCGAAAACATACTTCAGATATTCACCGAACAGCAGGCGGGCCGTGTCAAGGTTCGACCACCAGGGCTCGGCTTTCACCTTTTCCGATATGACGGGGAATGCAATGAGCGTGACATCCGGCAATTGATGGTCAAGTTCGGCCATCGCGCGTGGCATGTGCCAGTTCGACGTCACGACGATCAGCGAATTGAAATTGTGCTGGCGAGCCCAACGTTTTGTTTCGAGCGCGTTGCCGAAGGTGTTGAGCGCAGAGCGGTCAAGGTCGATGCAGCAGGTAAAATACTTCGAATAAAGCGGGGTGACGCGCGCGATTTCGCGTGCACTTGTGGCCCGGTACACCCCGGTTATCAGCAGCCGTTTGCCGTGTTCGGTGGCCAGCAGTTCGATTGCGTCGGGAATGCGCGCAGCAGAGCCGGTAAGCACTACGATCCCGTCAGCCTTCTGATCAAGCGTGATCTCATCGCCGGCAATCTGGGCAACGAACCAGCCAAAACCGGCCGCAAGCAGTAAAGCACCGGTAGCGCCGGCAGCCATCGTCAGGAATCCGATCCAGCGGGCGAAACCGGCAAGCATGTCAGTCGATGGTCTCCAGTGTGCTGTTGACCGTATGCCGCGAGGTCCAGGCGGTCACGACCGCAATCAACACCACCTGTCCGAGAACGGCCGCATAGCCTGCGAGTCCGATCGAGAACGATCCAAAGAGCGCTGATCCTTGGTCGCCGCCAACGAGCCAATGGCTGATCATGGTCGTCGCCAGGAACACAACGATAGCCGCGCCGCCGCCAATGGCGCCGCCCTGCAGCCCGAGCACCAAGAAATGATGCTGAAAATGCCGTGCGATGAAGCCGTTTTTCGCACCGACAAAATGCAGAACCTCAATGACCGCCTTGTTGGTCGCCATCGCGCCGCGCGTGGCAAAAGCCACCGACAAGACCGTCGCGGCGAACATCAGGATCAGGATGCAGACACCTACCGCGATCGCGGTACCTGCCATCGCCCGCATGCGGTCGATCCAACCCCGGTGGTCATCGACTACTGCGCCCGGAACTTGATCCGCCAGCACGCGCCGAAGTTGTCCAAGATCAGGCGTCGCGTCTGCCGCAATCTTGATGACAATCAAGCGCGGAACGGGCAGCTCGCTGAGCGAAATTCCGCTGCCAAGCCAGGGCTCCAGCAATTTCATCGATTCTTCTTTTGAATACGGTCGTACCTCAGTTACGCCGGAAATCGCGCGCGTGATCGCGACCGCCCGGTTCACGCTGGTATCGAGATCCCGTCCCGGCGCCGGCATGATCTGGATCGTCATCTCGCGCGAAATGTCGGATTGCCACTCGCCGGCGGCTTTTGTCACCAGAATCGCCGCCCCCGTCGTCAACGACACAAGAAACGTCATGATCGCAACGACAGCCACGAGGGCGCGGCCGGAAATCGAGTTACGCGGCACCAGCGCGGTCCCAAACCGCGGCTGGAGCTCGTTCGGCTCGCGCAGCTGCATTGTCAAATCGATGCGTGCGTCACTCATTGCGAGTCTCAGTCGTAAATATGCAACCGGCCGTCATGCAGCACGAGGCGCCTGGCATCGTACTGGTCCATCAGCCCGATGTCGTGCGTTGCGATGACGACCGATGTGCCTGACTTGTTCAGTTCTACAAACAGCCGCAGCAGGCGCTGCGCCAGATTCGGATCGACGTTGCCGGTCGGCTCGTCGGCCAACAGCAATTGCGGCCGCGCGATCACGGCGCGCGCGATCGCCGCGCGCTGTTTTTCTCCGCCCGAAAGAACAGGCGGGAGCGCCCACATCCGCTCGCCGAGACCGACCCAGCTGAGCAGCTCGATGACCTCCTCCCGGTAACTTTCTTCCGGCCGGCCCATGACCCGCAACGGCAACGAGACGTTTTCGTACGTCGTCATGTGGTCGAGCAGTCGAAAGTCCTGGAATACGATGCCGATGTGGCGCCGCAACGTCGCGACCGCATCGCGCGACAGTGTCGCAACGTCGTGACCGAATTGAGTGATCAGGCCGCGCGTCGGCTTGAGCGACAGGAACAGCAACCGCAACAGCGAGGTCTTGCCGGCGCCGGACGGCCCGGTCAGGAACTGGAACGAGTGAGGCTCGATGTGGAACGTGAGGTCGCGCAGGACCTCCGGGCCCAGCCCATAGCGCAAGCCGACGTTCTCAAATCGGACCACCCACCCCTCTCCGATAAATTCCCCCAAAGGCCGGGCGAATCACGACCGTGCCGAGGTCCCAAGCATCCCGGAGGCCGTTCCGGGGCGCACGCGTTTTTACAGGATTATCGCGACGCCGCCATAGCGGCCGCGGGGAAAAGGCGAAAAACCCCCGTTTGGCGGGGCCCAGCATGGTATCCGATCCATTAACGGACGGCTGGTACGTTGGCCATCCAATTACCATCGACCCCATGCTGATCGCCCTGTCCGAACTGCTCATCGTCCTACATGATCGACCCGGCCTCGCTGGGCGAGGCAGGACGTATCGTCCGCTGCGCAGGATGCAAGACGGCGTGGTTCTCCACGCCGGAGATGGCAGGCGCCGGCACCGACGATGACCCGACCTCCGCCATCGGCGTGATACGTCCCGATCGGCGAATTCCGGGCAACGTCGACGATACCGCCGCCGAAGAGCAAGCAACCGAGGCGGCCGCGCAGAGTGAAGCAGCAACGCAGGCACCCGTCACTGTCACGGACGCGCCGCCGATCGCACCGGAAGAGCCATCAACCGCATCTGAGGCGACGACGGAAACCGACGAAATTGAAAATTATGCCGCGCGCCGCAAGCGCCTTCAGGCACGACGTAATAAAGAGCGGCGTTCGTCGCGATAGACTGCGCTTATTCTTGTCCTCTTCGCCTTCAACGTTGCGCTTGTCGGTGCCCGCAGCGAGGTTGTGAGGTTCTTCCCACAGACTGCATCGTTGTTTGCGGCGGTCGGCCTGCCGGTTAACCTGCGTCACCTGAAATTCGAGAATATGCGGATTTCGAAAGAAACGCAGGAAGGACTGTCGGCTTTGGTGATCGAAGGCACCATCGTCAGCGTCGCCAGCAAGGCCACCGAGGTGCCCCGCCTGCGCTTCGCTGCGCGCGACGCATCCGGACAGGAAATCTATACCTGGAACGCATTGCCAAGCCGCAGCATTCTCGGGCCTGGAGAAAAACTTGATTTCCGCAGCCGCTTTGTCTCGCCGCCGCCAAACGCAACCGATGTGATGGTGCGCTTCTTCACGCCGCAGGATTCGGCGACCGCGGCGAAGTAACGCCGTTCGCACATCGCCGCGCGATCTGAGATCAGAAATCTTTTAGCAATCGCTCGATGTAGTCGAGCTCCAGCTGCGGGCGGAAACCCTCGCCGAACCGCCTGCGCAACTCTTCCAGAATGCGCCGGGCCCGTTGCGCATCAATTTCACCCGGGACCTTGACGGTGAAATCGTCGCTGTAATCGCCGCGCCGCATCGGCCGCCCGAGGGGATCAGTCTCCTGCTGTGCTCGCGATTGCCCGCGGCCCGGCCGCCCGTTTGGACCCGGGCCCATACCTTGCTGCTGCATCGATTGCGCAAGGCCTTTTGCGCCCTTTCGCATGGCCTCGAGGGCACGGCCCTGGCTGCCGACTGCGCCATCGGCGTCACCTTCGCCAAGCTGACCTTCTGCCTCGCCCATGGCTTCGCCCGCATCGCCGAGTTCGCCCATCTCGTCGCCGCCCTGCCCTTGCTGTCCCTTTTGACCTTGCTGACCTTGTTGGCCCTGTTGGCCTTGCTGACCCTGCTGGCCGAGTCCGCGCTGGCGGAGTTGCTCCAGAAGCTTGTTGAGACGGTCACGCAACCCTTGCTGATCCTGGCGCAGGTCCCCCATCTGGTTCTGGCCCTGCTGACCGCGCTGGCGGTCGCGGCGGTTTTCCTGGCCCTGCTTGAAGGTCTTGTCGCGCAGCTGCTGCTGCTTGCGAATCATGTCGCCGAGCTCGTCGAGGGCCGACATCATGTCGTCATCGTCGCCATCGTCGCCCTGGGCGCCGGGCCGCGCCATCTGCAGGTTTTCGAGCATCGACTGCAGCTGCTCGAGCAGCTGGCGCGCAGCATCCTTGTTGCCCGAGCGCGCCAGATTCTCCAGCCGGTCCAGCATGCTCTTGAGATCCTGCTGGCTCAGCATGCGCGTATTGTTGCGATCGAGCGGACGCGTCAATTGCTGCGGATTCTTGCGCATTTCCTCGGCAAGCGCCTGCAGGAACTTGTCCATGGCGGCGCGCAGCTGATCCATCAGCTTTTTGATTTCCTCATCGCTCGCGCCGCGCTCGAGTGCCTGCCGCAAGGCCTCCTGCGCCTGGCGCAGCGCCTGCTCGGCCTGCGACACGTTCCCGTCTTCGAGCTGGACCGCCATGTCCCACAGGCGCGCGACGACATCGCGCAGCGCATCGTCGCTCTTTGCATGATCGAGGTCGTGATAGATCGAACGCAGGCCCAGATAGACGCCTGCCTCCGGCGTAAAGCGCTCCGGAGCGATGGTGAGCGCATCGAGCGCGGTGAGCACTGTCGGCTTGCTCTCGGCGTCGAGCGCGAGGTTTCGGCGCTGCTCGATCAGGGCCCTTGCCAGCGGCTTGACAAAGATGCGTTGCGGCAACTGCAGCTCGCGCGGCTCGCTGCGGCCCTCATTGCCGGCCTCGTCGCGGGCGGTGAGCGTCAACATCACATCGGTGCCGGCCCACGGATGCTCGGTCAGATCATGCGTCGTCTGAGCGGTGCCCGCGCGTGTCCGCTGTTGCGGCAAGACGAGCGCATAATCGGGCGCGCTGAACAACGGGTGTGGCGGCTTGTCTGACGCCTTTTCTTCCTTGCGCGTAAAGGTGGCCTTCGCGTCGACCACGCCGTAGTCGTCCTCCACGCGATAGTCGAGCCGCAACGCGCCACGCGCCTGCCGCTCCGGATCCCGGATCAGTTCGATCGTCGGCGTGCGGTCCGGAATCGCCGTGAAATTCCACACGAGATCGCTGCCGAGAACGCCATGCACCGCGGCCGAGCCGTCGCCTTTGATCACAAGCCTGCGCTCTTCGGTCCCGGCCGGCAAAGGCGCGCGTGCCTCGGCGGGCGCATCCTCGATCCCGCCTTTGCGGATAATGTCGAAATGCACTTTGCCGGTCGCGCGGATCACAAGCTGACTGCCGGATGGCACCGCGACCGGTGCCGCGTTCTGCGCCGTTTCACCCGGCCGCAGGCCGGGCAGCATCACCGGCGGCCGTCCGGTATAGACCGGCGGCGTGATCCACGCGTCGATCCGGAAATTCGCCGGCGCGACCACGCCGTGCCAGTCGAAGGCGGCGGCGACACGCTTGAACCGCTCGCCGCTGGCAGCGGAGAACGTCGCCACCACCAGAATGGACACGAGCGCGCGCAACGCCATCGGATCGCGCAGCGACAGCCGCGGCATCGGCCAGCCGGCTCTGATCTTGCGCGCGGACAGCAGCGCGCGATCGACATGCGCCTGCCAGAGGGCCTGCGCCACTGGATCGTTGCCGTTTGCAGCAATGTGATCGGAAACAGCCGTCGCCGGCCGGTGTATTTCGCCGCTGCGGCGATCGAGGCGTCGCAGCCCGTCGTTGACGCTCGGCAGCCGCAGGATCGCCAGCGGCACACACGCCAGCAATAGCAACACGCCGAAGATCGACAGCCCGATTGCGCGAGCGAGCGGCGGTAACATCAGCCAGAGGCCGGCCCAGGAGAATGCGAGGAAAAGTCCGAGGATGATCGCAACGGAGGCGAGCGCCGGCCACAGCCGCTCCCAGAGAAGGCTGCCGCGCGCCCGCCGCAATGCACGCGCGAGCAGACGCCGCGTCGGCTGCTGGTCGTGTGGCTTCTCGTTCAACTCGTCCAAAAGCCGGCTCCGCCGCTGTGGCTCAGGAGAATCTCTACTACCGGCCAGCGTAACATGCGCCGAACCGCGGGACCACGCGGCTATTTATGCGCTCAAAGCCAATCCGGCATGCGATCGAGCGCAATTAATTGGTCAACTTCAAGGCGCGGCCGCACGACTGCCCATTTTGCGCCGTTGACCAACACTTCCGGCACCAAAGCGCGCGTATTGTAGGTGCCGGCCTGCACCGCGCCGTAAGCGCCCGCCGACATCACCGCCAACAGGGCGCCGCTTGCCGGTTCCACCATGTCGCGGTTAACGGCGAGAAAATCGCCGCTTTCACACACGGGCCCAACGACATCGGCACGCACCCGCTTTGCCGAGCCGGCCGGCTGCGCAACCGGCCAGATCTCATGATGAGCATCATATAACGTGGGACGGATGAGATCGTTCATCGCCGCGTCAACGACAACAAAATTATTGGCTTCACCATGCTTCACGAACAGCACGCGCATCACCAATATTCCGGCGTTGCCGACGAGCAGGCGGCCAGGCTCAAAAATGAGCCGGCAATCGAGATCGCGCGTCGCACGCTTGACCACCTTGGCATAGTCGTCGGGATGCGGCGGCGGCTCATTGTCGTCGCGGTAAGGAATCCCGAGACCGCCACCGAGATCGACATGCGAAATGGTGTGACCGTCGGCGCGCAACATACCCACGAACTCGGCGAGCAGCGCGAAGGCGCTGTCGAACGGATCGAGGTTGGTGATCTGGCTGCCTATGTGCATATCGACGCCGGCGACCTTGAGGCCCTTGAGCTTCGCAGCGCGGGCATAGATGTCGCGCGCGCGGCTGATCGGGATGCCGAACTTGTTTTCGGCCTTTCCGGTCGCGATCTTGTGATGCGTTTTCGCATCGATGTCGGGATTGACGCGCACAGAGATGTTGGCGGTGCGCCCTTTCGACGCCGCGATCGATGACAGAAGCTCGAGCTCGGCCTCGGATTCAATGTTGACGCAGAGAATGCCTTCATCGACTGCGAGCGCGAGCTCGGCCGCAGTCTTTCCGATGCCGGAGAACATGATTTTGTCGGCGGGAATGCCTGCAGAACGCGCGCGCTTGAGCTCACCACCCGATACAACGTCGGCTCCGGCGCCAAGCCTGGCGAGCGTGCGCACCACGGCCTGATTGGAATTGGCCTTCATCGCATAACAGACGAGCGCAGGCACGTCGGCGAAAGCGCCGGCAAAGACCTCGTAGTGGCGCGTCAGCGTCGCGGTCGAATAGCAATAGAACGGTGTTCCGACCGCGCTTGCGAGCGCGTCCAGATTCACCTGCTCGGCGTGGAGGACGCCATCGCGGTAAGCGAAGTGGTGCATCGCACGCTCAGTTGAGTAGGACGTCGAGAGGAATTGGTTTATCCCGCATGCCGGGTGCAATTGGTCTTCCGTCGGGACCAATTGGGCCCCTGTTGACCTGTGCACCTGCCGGTTCTGCCGGTGCCGCCTGTTCGCCCGCGAGCGATGCGCTTGGCGGCGGATCGAGCGGCCCTTTGCGTCCGCACGCAGCCAAAGCAAACGACGCGGCCAGCGCGCCGATCAGGGCGAGGCGGAGAAATGGACGGCGATCACGGCTCAAGACAGGCGCTCCTTGCATGGAGGAACGATAGCAAAACAGACGAACAAGGCGAAGTCAGGATTTTTCCTTTTCCAGCTTGCGCAGCCATTTCTTCGCCTGAGACCTGACATTTTTCGGCGCGGTGCCGCCAAAGCTGGTTCGGCTCTTCACAGAGCGATCAACGGAGAGAACAGTGAACACGTCCTCGCCAATCCGCGGCTCGATCTCCCGCATGGTGGCAATAGGCAGCCGGTGCAGCGGCAAATTCGCCTCAGTTGCCTTGCCGACGATCCGGCCGGTCAGGTGATGCGCCTCGCGGAACGGAATCTTCAAGGTCCGCACCAACCAGTCGGCGAGATCGGTCGCGGTTGCGTAGCCCTCGCCTGCCGCCTTTTTCATGCGCGGGGCATCGGGCGCAAGATCGGCGACCATGCCGGTCATCGCCGCGATCGACAGCACCAAAGCAGCGAGCGCATCCATGGCGCCTTCTTTGTCTTCCTGCATGTCCTTCGCATAGGCGAGCGGTAGGCCCTTCATCACGATCAGCAAGGCGCTGAGCGCGCCGATCACGCGTCCGGCCTTGGCCCGCACCAGCTCGGCGGCGTCCGGATTGCGCTTCTGCGGCATGATCGAGGAGCCGGTCGTGAATTTGTCCGACAGCTTGACGAGCGCCGTGAGCGGCGAGGTCCAGATGACGATCTCTTCCGCAAGCCGCGACAAATGTACGGCCGCGATCGAAGCCGCCGAAAGCGTCTCCATCGCAAAGTCGCGCGCGGAGACCGCATCGAGGGAGTTTGCCATCGGCCGGTCGAAGCCGAGTGCCTTGGCGGTCATGTCACGATCGAGAGGAAACGACGTGCCCGCAAGTGCGGCGGCGCCGAGCGGAGATTCATTCAGCCTTTTTCGCGCATCGGCAAACCGGCCGCGATCGCGCGCAGTCATCTCGACATAGGCGAGCAAGTGATGGCCGAACGTTACCGGCTGCGCCGTCTGCATATGAGTCAGTCCGGGCATGACGGTGCCCGCATGATCGAGCGCCTTTTCGGCGAGCGTACGCTGATAAAGCGCGAGCGCAGCATCGATCGCGTCGATCGTGTCGCGCATCCAGAGCCGGAAATCGGTCGCAACCTGATCGTTGCGCGAGCGCGCCGTATGCAGCCGTCCCGCCGCCTCGCCGACCAATTCAGACAGGCGGCCTTCCACGTTCATATGGATGTCTTCGAGCGCGCGCTTGAAGGAGAACTTGCCCGCCTCGATCTCTGACAGAATCGTGTCTAGACCGTGAGCGATCTTTTTCGCATCGTCGGCCG
>JBEVFG010000093.1:0-14683 GCA_040512415.1 Pseudolabrys sp.
AGCAAATCGCTTGTGCCAACGTCAAGTTGGCCAAAATCGATCTCTACACCATTCAGGTCAACACTGGCGGCGATCCGATATCGACCCTGCTGCAGAACTGCGCCAGCGATCCGAAAAAGTTCTTTCATTTGACGTCGGCGGACCAGATGACGGCGACGTTCCAGGAGATCGGCACCAACCTCACCAAGCTGCGCGGGTGGCGCAATAAAGACCCATGATGCGGGCGGGTTTGCCCCACCGCGCCTGTCGCGACAAACAAAAAGCCCGGCTCATCGAGCCGGGCTTTGCATTCCAACTGAACTCTACGCGACGCTACCGACGCGGAACTCAACTCAACTCAACTCAACTCATTTCGTCTTTGCGAACAGAGACTCGAACGGCTTGTAGGTTTCCTTGGCGAGATCGGCATAGAGCTCACCGATCTTCGAAGCCTTGGCCACAAACCCCTCATAGGCGGTCTTGGCGTACTCGGTCTGAACCTCGATCGCCTTGTCGAACGACTTCACGCCGAAAAGCTTCTCGAGCGCGGCGCTGCCGTCCTCGAACGCCTTCTTCGAATAGTCCGCAACCTCCACTGCAATCGCCTGGGTGCCTTTAGAAAGCGCACCTATGGCTTTAAGGGTCACGTCCACATTGTCTTTGCTGACCTGCTGGAGGTCGTCGAAATTCTTGACCATGTCATCCCTTCCGGCCCGCTAGGCGGCGCCAATGTGCCAAATTTCGAACCTGGCCTTGCCAGGAATGAAGGCTCATATACTGCACTGCACAATAAAGTCAAGCTTTATTATTGCAGTGCAAAAATATGTTAAAATTCAGTGGATTGCCTTAGTAATTTGTAAACCACGCTCTCCTACCGTCGTAAATTGCGGCGCCGCGGTGCGGTTATAAATCGGCCACGATGGCCGCCTAAGGGATGGCCATAAGACGGGATTTGGGGAGAGTTGATGTTGCTTGGCGGGGGCGTATTTCAACGCGGTCTTTGCTGTAGCGCCATCGGTCTGGCGACCGTCCTCACAATCACCGCCCTCAGCACCGACGTCCATGCCAAGCGCGCTCAGCGTGCCCGGTCAGCCGACAGCTATCAGCCCGCCTATTCCTCGATTGTCGTGGATGCCAATTCAGGCGCCGTCATGCAGGCGACCAACGCCGACGCTCCGCGCCACCCGGCGTCGCTCACGAAGATCATGACGCTCTATTTGCTGTTTGAGCGTCTGGAGCAAGGCTCGATCAAGCTCACGACCGAAATGCCCGTGTCCGCGCGCGCCGCCGTCCAGGCGCCATCCAAGCTTGGCCTCAAGCCGGGTGACTCGATCCGGGTCGAACCCGCCATCCGCGCCATTGTAACCAAGTCGGCCAATGACGTGGCTGTCATCGTTGCGGAAGCGATCGGGGGTGACGAGCCTGCTTTCGCCAAGATGATGACGGCGAAAGCCCGGGCGCTGGGGATGAACCAGACCACCTATCGCAATGCATCCGGGCTCCCGGATGACCAGCAGATCACAACTGCGCGCGATCAAGCGATCCTCGGCCGCGCGATCCAGGACCGCTTTCCGAACCACTATCGTTATTTTGCGACCCGTACGTTCGAATATCGCGGCCATGCCATTCGCAACCACAACCACCTCCTGGGCACGGTTGATGGCGTTGACGGAATCAAGACCGGCTATATCCACGCGTCCGGATTCAACATCGTCACGTCGGTGCGCCGCACGAACCATCACATCGTCGCGGTCGTTTTCGGTGGACGCAGCGCCCCGGCACGCGATGCGCGGGTGAGAAGCCTCATCGACAACAATATCAACATAGCTGCGGTCAAACGGACCGCACCTCCCGTCGTCGAGGGATGGGAAACCGCACTGGCCCGCAAGGATCACAACGACAAGGATAAGAAGGATAAGGATAGGGATGATGATCGCACCGGCTCCGCGCCTGTGCGCGTTGCATCGGTGACGCCTGCGTCCTCTTACGCACCGCTTCGCGGCTCGACGGATCCGATCAAGCCGAATGCCGTCAAAACAGTCACGGTCCATCCAGGGAGCATGCGAACCGCTACCCTGACACCGTTGCCGTCCGAAAGCCGGCAGCTCATGCCGGCGCCGGCCGAGTCCGCACAGGCGACGATCACGACGGTCACGACGGTCAAGACCGAGCAATCTCCGCCAATCGCACCGTCTGTGTCTGCACCGGCTGTCCCCGAGCCGCCTGTCACAGAATCTGACCCCTCTTCTCCCCCTGCAGCCCCAGCCAAGATAGCTTCCGCTGTTCCGAGTGTGCCTGTTTCAACGCGGGCACCGGAGCCCACCGCTAAGCCACGTTCGGGATGGATCATTCAGATCGGCGCACTGCCAGACGAGAAAGATGCCCGGCAGCGATTGGAGCTCGCGCAAGCAAAAGTCAAAGACATTCTCGGCAAGGCCGACCCGTTTACCGAACGTGTCGAGAAAGGCGAGAAGGTGCTGTTCCGTGCGCGGTTCGCAGGGCTGGAGAAGAACCAGGCGGAGGCCGCCTGCAAGCATCTCAAGCGCAGCGATATTCCGTGCATGCTGGTGAAAAATTGAGATTCAAAAAAACATAATCGGGACGTGCCGAACCAGGAGCCGCTGATGGTCGCGTTTGTGGAGTACCTCAGCGATGACGGCGAAGAAGGATTTCCTTGGCCTCGTTGATTCGGGCCGCGAGATACGTCGAGCCCCCCTGGTCGGGATGCAGTTTCTTCATAAGCGTGCGGTGCGCGCGGCCGATGTCGTCGGCGCTCGCGCCGGACTCCAGGCCAAGGATCTGATAGGCCTCCTGTTCCGACATTTTTCCGCTGGCCGTCGCGCGCCGCCCCGCCGCCGCATCCGCCTGCGCGTGCTCACTCCAACCGGGATCCCGGCGGTCAAGATAAGCTGCAAGTAAGGCGCGGCTTTCCTCATCAATTTCGCTGAACATCGAGATCAGGGTCTGGACGTCGAGTTGTTCCAGCGCGACGCCCTGATGGCGGCCGGCAATGACCCCACCGCGCATCGAGCCGCTGTCATGGTCGAGCTCCAGCTCAAAGTACGCAGATCGCACACGCGACGTCTGTCCGCCTGTCTTCTGCGTACGCGCTCCAAAGCCTGCAGGCCCAAACGGCACCCAGCCGAGCAACCCAAGCCCAAAGGCGCCTAGCGGAATGGCAACGCCAACCTCTCCACGCAAGCCCAAGAAGACTGCAAGTCCGAGTGAAATCAGCCCGCCACCGATTTTTGTTACGCGTGCAGCAATTCTCGGATCGGCCTTCGCGATCACATTGAGCGCCCACAGCGCGAGCACCAACACCAGAACGCCGAAAATAAGCGCGGGCATGGCTACTTCAGTTGCGACAGCAATTTTTGCGCGCCGGCCGAACGCCTCGACGACAATTCCTTGAGCGCCCGAACGCCGCCTGCGGCATACGCGGCAACAGCACGCAGCAGTTCGCCAAGCTGATGTGCAGAACCGGCATCGAACCTGCAGTAGGCACCGCGAGACAAACGCGCGATCTCGCGATACGCGTTTTCCGCGATTGGGTCGCCACCTTCCTGAAACATGAATACCGGAACACCAAGAATGCCCAGTTCACCGGCCGCTTGGCACAAATTGTCTATTGCCTCCTCCATGGCATCGCCGACGAAAACCAGGGCTTGAACCTTGCCGCGCGTGTGCTCCTGACGGGCATGGTTGAGAACTTTAGTGATCTGTGTCTGCCCTCCGCGACAGTCGATCCTGGACATGAGGTCAGCGAGTTGCTTCCCGTCCGAGACCCAGCCTGATGCCCGGCATTCGTTCAAGCCACGAAAATAGACGAGTTGAATGTCGAGCCCGCCTATGCCAGCCGCTTCCCGAAACATGTCAGCCTGCAGCGTGCATGCTGTGTCCCAGGTTGGCTGCCGGCTCATTGTCGCATCAAGCGCAAAGAGCAGGCGGCCTCGGGTACCTTGCGCACTCGAAGGTCCGAGCGCGCGGACGCGTTCAAGAAACGTTTCAATCTCGGGCCTGGACGAAACTGGCGCAGGCGTCTGCTCGGAGTTCTTGGCCATGGCGCGATTCTACACCGAATTAGGAATGCTCGCGCGACTCTCCGCACACCATGTAAATGGCGGTCCGACAGCGTGAATGCAAGCTTGCGGACCTATCCGATGATATCGTGAACCTGGAGGGGCTGATCCATGACGGAGAACCATTCCGCACGGGCAGCGGCACGCCGTTTACCATTCTCCGACAACGGCAGCTGCAGAGCATTGAGAACCGAAATGACTTCTTCTCTCGCGGTCACGTGCGAGAGGCTTGGCCGCGTACCAAGTGTTTCCTCATCCAGATCATCGAGCGCGGTCAATCCTCTAGGGAAAAATTCACGATAGACAACGCGTTCGGCAAAGCCATCGACGCATCGAAAACCCATTCGTTTTGACAGCTCGTTGATCCCATCGCCGACCAACCGCTTGTTTCGCGACACGAGATTTGACAATCGGTTCCGCACCACAATCCAATCCGTGAGGCGGCCGTCAACCAACCGGCGTTGACGGCGCGCTTCCCGCACCATTTCGGCGTAGTGACTTTCTCCCGTCACGGCAAAATTTGTCGGATCAAGTGTGGCCAGCACGTCGAAGTCGAGAAAGCTGTCGTTTAGCGGCGTGACCAGCGTGTCGGCCATCGAGTGAGCGAGTCTCATCAGGTAGGTATCGGCCCCCGGTGTATCGATGACGACAACATCATGATTGTGCTCGATCGCCCCGATCGCCGCTGAGAAGTTTTCAAACTCTCGAGCTTCATTGGCCTCGAGCGAATTGCCCTCAGCGCGCGCGATGCAATAGTGCGTGGGCAGTTCAAGCGACACTCGTGCACGCTCGGCCCAAGCGCGGCGATTGTCGATGTAATGGGTGAAGCTTTGCTGACGCGAATCAAGATCAATCGTTGCGACACGCTGCCCAGCCTTCAGCAACGCGACCGCAATATGCAAAGCGGTCGTCGACTTTCCCGAACCTCCCTTCTCGTTTCCGAGAACGACAACGTGCGCTGATTGAACGCTTTCCTGAATTGGCTGGATTAGCATGCCGCCCCTCTCCGGCTGCTAATTGTCAAAATATTTGTATACGTTAGTCAAGTTAATCCCGATTTGACCCTCAATTAGTTAGTCTGCGCCTGGCCGCCTTGCTCGACGTATTGCGGTTTTGCGACACTCCGCCGACAAGGCCGAAAATTATGGCAACAGCTCCGAAGATTTTGCGGACAGTCCCTGCGCTCCGGCGTGCATTGGAACCGTATCGAAAGGCGGGCGCCAGTATCGCGCTGGTGCCCACGATGGGTGCGTTGCATCGCGGTCACATGGCGCTCGTCCGTGAAGCGCGGCGGCGGGCAAAACGGGTTGTCGTCTCGATCTTTGTCAATCCGACGCAATTTGCGCCGCATGAAGACTTCGCAAGTTACCCACGGAGCTTCACAACCGACCTCAGGGCCTTGCGGGCGGAGAACGTTGATGCCGTGTGGGCGCCTGCAGTCGAGGCGATGTATCCGGACGGTTTCGCCACCCGCCTTGCGCCAGAAGGGCCGGCCAAAACTGGCCTCGAGGACGAATATCGTCCACATTTTTTCGGCGGCGTTGCGACAATTGTTGCCAAACTATTCACGCAAGTTTCTCCGGACTTTGCGTTCTTCGGGCAAAAAGACTACCAGCAGCTACGCGTTGTCACCCAAATAGCCAAGGACCTCGATCTGCCTGTGAAGGTTATTGGAGTTCCGACGGTGCGTGAGCCGGACGGTTTGGCCCTTTCCTCTCGCAACGTGTACCTTTCCTCTGCGGAGCGCGCGGTCGCCCCAATGCTCTACAAAGTCCTCAAAGGTTGCGCGTCCCGCATCAAAAGCGGCGAGAAGATCGACCGCGTTCTAAATGTGGGACGTATTGAAGTGGATTTGGCCGGATTCGGCCTGGATTATTTAGAGGCGCGCCACGCACGGACGCTGGCGCCCGTCGTGTCGCTCAAGGAAGGGCCGGTTCGCCTGCTCATCGCTGCAAGGCTTGGCAAAACACGCCTGATTGACAACGTCGCCGTTTAAAGAAGGCCTAACTCGCGTAACTCGCGCCGCATTGTTTCGGGCATTCTCGCAGCACCAGGCGCCGCGCACGAGAGATCCCGGGGTGCATCCTTGGCTTCCAGGTAGCGCCAACCCTGGAATGCCGCGCGCGGCCGCGGCTCGACCAGCACCACTTTGCCGTCGAGAACGATGCGACAACGCCCGACGCCGTCTTTATCAGTGAACGGGGCAATATCGAGGATGCGCTCGCGGCAAGCGATCTGCCCCCGAACTACCCAATACAACGAGCCTCCGTCGATGAGCTCCTCGCCGCGCTTCGGCATCATTCGCGTCGTGTGAATATGCTCGAGCTTCTGCCTTCGGCGCTTCTTTTCTTTCAGCTTCTCCCTGATCCAGTCTTCGAGATCGGCGACTGAATCGCAGCCGACACATAGCTTGATGAGATGAAGCGACATTCCGACGACCTGACGAGCACTAAACGACTGGATGACTTATGCATAACGGGCAAATAGCCCGTGGGAAAGCCGTTTCCGGACATTCTCCCCCGCGCACGCCCCCAAAATCCAAGAGTTTCTTAACGCCCGATGATTTAGAGACTTTGGCACAACCAGCGACGGGAACCCCCATATGGCCATGAGCGCGATCATGCGGCACGAGGCAGCCGACGATCGGCTGTTGGTCGCGGGAACTATCGCCTGCTTGGCCATTAGCTCTGCGTTGCTTCATTTTTTTGCGCCAATCAACCACGACGAAGCTTATTTCATGGCGCTCGCCGGGCGCCTGCTTGATGGCGGGCAATTCGGCAAAGACATTATGGATATGAATCCGCCGCACGTCTGGTGGATCAGCGCCATGCCAGTATGGTTGGCCCGTCAGACCGGTTTTCGACTCGATGTCGCCGCAGCCGTATTTACGGTGACAATGGCCGTACTGTCGGTCGCTGCAGTTGCGCGTCTGACCGCAGCAGCCGGCCTTGGACGTGCTCCCCGCAGCCTGTTCCTTGTCTTTGCCACCCTCCTGGTTCTCTTCATTCCCGGTTACGATTTCGGGCAGCGCGAGCACTGGATGGTGCTGCTTACCCTGCCTTACATTGTCGCGCACGGCTGCCGTCTGAACAATTCAGCGGTTTCACCGGCCACCGGTGCTGCCATCGGGGTGGCTGCCGCCCTCGGCTTTTGTATCAAGCCCTACTTCCTGCTGGTGCCGATCGCGCTTGAAGTCTGGATATTGGCGCCAACACGGCGGCCAAGTCTGTCAATCCGCCCGGAGACAATCGCCATGGCGATCGGCGGCATTGTCTACGGAGCATTTACGCTGACCTACGCGCGCTCCTATCTGGAGGTACCGACGGCACTGCTTGGCTACTGGTCATACAACAGCCCGATGCAGGAGGTGTTGCGCTCGGCGCTCATTCTCCTGGCTCCCGCCGCCATGCTGCTGGGGGTCGGCTATCTGACCCGCCAGCAAGGCGCGCAAATTCCGGCCCTTGCGCAAGCCTTGGCAGTCGCAGGTGCGGCAAGCTGTGTCGCTGCGCTGATCCAGGCGAAGCCCTGGGCCTACCACTTCCTCCCCGGCATCGTGTTCCTTGATCTCTCGGCAGTCATCCTCCTCACTGCGGAAAATCCACGCGTTGACAGACTTACGCCGCGGCGCATCGCTTTCGCGATCCTCGTGGTCATGGCCGTTGTACCAACCGCCTTCGAAGCGGTGCGGGCCTTTGAAGGCGCCTCGAGCCGGATAGACCAGTTAGCGGCCACCTTCCGCAGCAATCCCGGACCGAACAGATCGGTTTTCGGATTCATCACTTCGCCACGCGACGTCTTTCCAGCGGTGGTCGCCGCCGAGATGGAATGGGCCGCACCGTTTTGCTGCGAATACCTCATCGCCGCGACCGCGCGCGTAGAAGAAGCGCCGGCAGCTTACCGACCGAAAATACGGGCGGCCGGACTGAATCAGGCGGAAATGGCGGTTTCTGCCGTGCGGACCAAGGAGCCGGGAGTCATCGTCATTGCGACAGGCAATGACATGTTGGGATTTAATCACCAAACGTTCGATTACGTGGCATGGCTCAGCACACATACGGATTTCGCAAGCATCCTCGCGCACTACCGCGAGATCAGCCCAATCGGCTCGTTTCGTATCTTTGTCAGGAAGTGATTGGCGGGGCGACCACCATCAACCGGGCCCCTTCTGCGATCTGTGCATCCCTGGCGACGACAATTTCGGTCACGACGCCGTCTATCGGTGCCACAATCGTGTGCTCCATCTTCATCGCCTCGATGATGGCAACGCGCTGACCGCGTGTAACTCGGGCGCCCTTCTCCACAAGCAAGGCCAGCACCTTGCCATGCATTGGCGCACGCACCAGCCCGCTTTTGTCATGGTCGCCGGCTTCGGCAAGACTAGGGTCACGCAGGCTCACTTTGGTCTGCCGACCATGACGCAGCACGAAAACGGCATTTGAGTCGGCGATTGCAACAGCATCCGGCGCGGGTCCAACTCCCTCGACAGACAGTTCGGGCCCTTTGACGGTGTACACAACCTCAGCGACGGCCGACTCGCCATCCGCAAGTATCGGCAATGTCAGCCGCCGCGTGCCGGACATTTGAAATGCATCAGCAACATCCCAGGGCGATTGCGTTTCCTCGGTTGTATCCCCCGGCGGGTCCGATGCTGGAAGGTGATCCTGTGCCAGCAGCCGCTGGACCCCGAACGCGGCTGCGCCGCGATCAAGCCCCTGGGGTACTGCACCTAACTCGGCAAGATTCCCGTCTATGAAGCCCGTATCGAAATTACCTTTGCGAACCGGAACCGCACGGCAAAGTGCGACGAGGAATCCGATATTGCTGCGCGGACCGACCACAATTGTCCGCTCGAGCGCCACAGCCAGCCGGTCGAAGGCTTCATCCCTTGTTTGCCCGCGACCGATCAGCTTCGCGATCATCGGGTCGTAGAAAGGTGTCACTTCGCTGCCACGCTCTACCCCTGTATCGATGCGTAGCCCGCTGATTTCTGGAAATTGCAGGTCGATTAGCCGGCCCGTCGACGGCAGGAAACCGCGCTCCGGGTCCTCGGCATAGAGCCGCGCCTCAACCGCGTGCCCCTTGGGGGCAATCTGTTCCTGCATCAAAGGCAATTTTTCGCCGGACGCTATCCGAAACTGCCATTCCACCAGATCCAGCCCGGTCACCGCCTCTGTGACAGGATGCTCCACCTGAAGCCGCGTGTTCATTTCCATGAACCAGAAACTGCCTGATTTGAGGCCGTTGGTCGCGTCGGCGATGAATTCCACGGTTCCCGCGCCGACATAGCCCGTCGCCTTCGCTGCCGCGACCGCTTCCGCACCCATTCGCGCCCGCAGGTCCGCGGTCATTCCGGGCGCCGGCGACTCCTCCATAACTTTCTGATGGCGTCGTTGCAGTGAGCAATCGCGCTCGCCGAGGTGAATGGCGTTGCCATGACGGTCGGCAAAGATCTGGACTTCGATGTGGCGTGGGCTTGCAACGTATTTTTCGACCAGCACGCGCGCATCGCTGAACGAATTTTTGGCTTCCCGCTGCGCCCCCTCCAGTGCGGCATCGAAATCGGCATGGCGCTCCACGCGACGCATGCCTTTGCCACCGCCGCCCGCGAGGGGTTTGATGATGACGGGATATCCGATTTCGTAGGCTTTCTGTTTGAGGAACTTCGGCTCCTGCAGTTCGCCGTGATAGCCGGGTACGACGGGCACACCCGCTTTTTCCATCAGCGTTTTGGCATGATGTTTGAGGCCCATGGCACGTATGGCTGACGCGGGCGGACCGACAAACGCTATCCCCGCGTCTAGACAGGCCTCGGCGAAGTCGACGTTTTCGGACAGAAAGCCATAGCCGGGATGAATGCACTCAGCCTGCGCCTGCTTGGCTGCTGCGATCAGCTTATTGATCACGAGATAGCTTTCGGCTGCCGGCGCCGGCCCGATCGCATATGCTTCGTCGCATTGCCGAACGTGGAGCGAAGTTGCGTCCACCTCGGAATAGACCGCGATCGTGCGTATCCCCATCCGTCGCGCGGTCCGGGCGACGCGACAGGCAATTTCGCCGCGATTTGCAATCAGGACTGATTTAAACATGAGACCGCGCCAGTTGGCCCCGATACTAGCGCGCGGGCGGGGACACCGCCTGGGTCCGCGGCCGCTTCGGTGGCACAGGCGGGGTGGTGCCTGTTTTCTCCGTAGCCGCGTGAGCACCCTGAGAGCTCGCCGGCTCCTTGGGCGGTGGCGGCTCCGCATTCATGATGCTGACGGGCGGGATCGATGCCGACGATGGAAAATCGTAGCGGCTGTCGAGTGGATGCGATGGGGACAAGGGCTCCGGAGCTGAGGCGACCGGCGCTGTCCCGGGGCTAGAGGCCTGCGGTACATTTTCAGGCGCAGCGTCGCCCTTCCCCCATGCGGCCGCATAGCGGGCAACATAGGTGTCGAAGGCGTGGACCTTGAAATTGGCTTTAAGGGTGGTCGCATCGTGGAGCATGGCAAATGCGGCGCACTTCTCGGCCGTGCAGCCGTCACGAACGGCCAGCACATGCGCGGCTATCCCGAAGCGATCGAGTTCGATTGCACGACGTGTCGGAGCCAACGCCGCCAGCACGTCGGAACCGCCGCGTCCGGCCGTTGCGACAGCATCCGCCAGCAGCGACAGGCGCGCGCTGATATAGCCTACCGCTCGCGCAGCGCTTTGTGGGTCTGCAAATACTGATTTTTCGCAAGCATTTTCAATTTCCTCGCCGGCCAGGCCATCGAGGCACGAAAGTACGGATCCAGGCGCAGCAGCGGTCAGGCTGAGCTGACTATTTCGTTCAAGCAGCGCCCGTTCCTCGGCAGCGCGTTCGCTACGCGTCAGCCGGTCAAGTATGCCGAAGACGGCCACGCCCGCGACCGCGATCGCAAGCACTGGCGCCACGATGCGGGATGCATGTCCTTGGGTTACGCGTCGGATCACGAGAACGACCATCACAAAAAACAACGCCGCCAATGCGCCTGTCACGGGGGCCGCCAGCACTAGCGGCGTCGAAAGCATCCCTTCCACAAACGTGCTGTTGATCGTTGACATAGGTGTCCGGTCAGCTGCCTGTTTGCGGAAGCGCTATTGGATTTTCGCTCCCGACACTTTTACCACATTGGCCCATTTCTCGATGTCCTTTCGAAGGTAGGCATCGAATTCCTCGGGGGTTTTAATGAGGGGAACGGCTCCCTGCTTAAGCCAAACTTCTTTTACCTCCGGCCTATCGATCACTTTGTTGATGTGGCTATTGAGGAAGGTGATGACCTCCTTCGGCGTGCCTTTCGGAGCCATAATGCCGAGCCAGATCGTTGCTTCATATCCGGGAACGATTTCGGCAACTGTCGGCAAATCCGGCGTCAGTTCGGAGCGTTTTAGACCAGTCGTAGCGAGCGGACGAACTTGCCCGCCCTTGGCAAGCGCCGTCATCGTAGTAACCGCGTCGAGCATCATCTGCACCGTGCCGGATATCACGCTATTTCGCGCGTCGCCGGACGCTTTGTGCGGAACGTGAACAATATCGGTTTGGCTCATCGACTTAAACAGCTCGCCTGCCATATGGTACGGAGTGCCGGGACCGGACGATGCGTAGTTCAGCTTGCCTGGCTCTTTTTTCGCAAGATCGATGAATTCCTTCACGCTTTTTGCCGGCACTGATGGATGCACAACCATGAGCAGGTCTGAATAGTTGACCGTCGCGACCGGAACGAAGTCCCGCATCAGTTGAAACGGCTTATTCGGCAGCAGGGATTCATTGGTCGTATGCGTGTTGGACATCACCAGCAGCGTGTAACCGTCAGGTGCCGACTTTGCGACAGCGTCGGTACCGATAATCGAGCCGGCCCCCGGGCGATCCTCAACCACAAACGACTGTTTGGTTTCCTCGGAGAGATGCTGCGCTAGGACCCTGGCATAGACGTCCGCGGGTCCGCCCGCGCCAAACGGGACGATCAGTTTGACCGGACGGTTTGGGTAGTTTTGTGCAGATGCTGGCCACGCCAGAAAAACTGGCAATAAGAATGCGACCAAACAAAAAAACGCGCGCATGAATTCCTCCCCTTCATTGGCTTCTTCAGGCTGGTTCTGATGTTTTAAATCTTACGTTTAATCATTCGGTGCAAGCACTACACGGCGCCGACCGACCGGGTCTAGGCGTGATGTCGGCAGCCGTTGGGACGTACGCTCTTCCGAGCGCGAAATTCGCCCACCCAGGGGAACTGTAAGCTGACGCCGAGGCAAAATCGCGACACCGCGGTCAGGCGCGGTCGAGCTGGCTTTCTTTGGCAACGCGCTCGAAAGCCTCACCGGAACTTTTGATCCGGTATTGATAGTCGTCACCCTCCGAGGGCAACAGCTTTACCACCGTATAGCTGCCGGTCGCCGCCGCGCGGCCAAATGTCGGCGAGGTGTAATAGACGATCTCACCAACCTGATACTTGTGAGTGCGGATAGCAATCTCGTGCGCGGCTACCGGCTGCACCGGCGGGCTCTGCGTCCGGATCATCTTTGTTGATGCGCCCTGTACCCGCGTCGTCCGGTTGATTTTGCCAACCGGCGACCGTGCGGATTTAGACGCCTTTTTTTCCGCAGAGCGTACGCTTTTCGTACTCTTCTTGGCGGTACGTCCGGCGGTCTTGGTAGACCGTCCGGCAGTTTTTGCTGAATGTCTGCTCATAATTTCAATATAGCAGCAAATTTTGTTTGCGGGCAAAGTTTTTCCCGCGATAACGTTTGTATTTTCAATAAGTTAGAACGCGCTTGGTGACTATCCACGGTTAACAGCGCATGACCCAAAATAGTCCGGATTGCGGTCAAAATCAGCCGGGCAAGGCATGGAACCGGCGATTGGCCACCGCGTTTTGGGGTGGGGCACGAGGAGAAATTTCATGCGCGTCCTCATCGGGATCATTCTTGGCGCCGTCCTGACCGTTGCCGGTGCTTACCTGTACGATTCACAGACGATACCAGGCGCGGCCACTTCTTCGTCAGCTAGCGCGCAACGCCCAATGGTGAACTGGGACGTGGTCAGTACGAAGTGGAACCATCTCACTGAGCGGGCGCGGGCGGAATGGACTCGGATCGCAAGCTAGTGTGACAGAGCTAGGCGCTCGCCGATCCGTCAATCTCCTCACGCGTTCCGACTCGCAACGCGCCCACGATTGCCCGGCGGTCCATTGTTGTCCCGTCGTCGCCTTAGATCAGAAGTGGCATCCTGCCAGTATGCTCCAAGTGCCGCGCCCAAGAGCGCTTCGTCGAGCGTATGCAGTTCCTTGAACAGCAATTGCGATTTTTCTAACGGTGATACATCTGCGGACCCGCCCGCTGTAGACTCGATAAGTCATGACGAACCTCGTGGCTTGGAGCCGCGGTGCGGCCCACTCCCCCCATCGAATTTGCCCAACAAAGACGACGTGCGAGGCGCCGCGAGGTTTCCGGTGGCGATTTCTTATCCGGAACAGCGTGCTATCGTGATCATAAAGGGGGCGGCTCATGAAAGCGGCTTACTACGAACGAAATGGCAGTGCGCGCGACGTCCTTAAGGTCGGCGATGTCGAAACGCCACGCCCGGGCCCCGGCGAGGTTCGCGTCAAACTCGCCGTGTCAGGGGTCAATCCATCAGACGTAAAGTCGCGGCAGGGCTCCACACGAAAAATCGCCTACCCACGGGTCATACCTCATAGCGACGGTGCCGGTGTAATCGACGAGGTCGGTGACGGAGTTTCGAAAACGCGGGTCGGCGAACGAGTTTGGGTATGGAACGGCCAGTGGAAGCGCCCTTTTGGCACAGCCGCCGAATTTATCGTGCTCCCTGCGACCCAGGCCGTCGTGCTGCCCGAAAAGGTCAGTTTCGATGCAGGCGCATGCCTCGGCATCCCCGCAATGACTGCCGCGCATGCAATTGCCCTCGCAGACGTCAGCACAGGCACAATGGTACTGGTTTCTGGTGGGGCCGGCGCCGTCGGCCAGTACGTCCTTCAGTTTGCAAAGGCCAAAGGCGCGGTCTGCCTCACAACGATATCCTCTCCTGAGAAAGGCAAAGCCGCACAAGAGGCCGGTGCAGACCACACCATAAATTACAAGCGCGACAACGTCGGTGATCGTGTCATGGAACTCACAGGAAAGCGCGGCGTCGACGTCGTGGTCGATATGGACTTAACTGCCAATGCCAAACTGCTTCCGGCGGTGCTGCGGCCAAAGGGTAGCGTCATCGTCTATGGTACCGGGCCGGAGGCGACCATTCCCGCGGCTTTCTGCCTGGTCAACTCGATCCGATTGCAGTTTTTCCTGGTTTACGAGCTTAACGCAACTGAGCGTGAACGGACCATTGCGACCATCGACAACGCGCTGAAGGAAGGTGTGTTGCTCAACCGGGTGGCGCAGCCGGGGTACAAGCTCGAAGATATCGCCGCCGCGCATGAAGCCGTCGAACGCGGAAGCCTCGGCAACGTACTTATGATGCCGTGAGACCATTACGCCAACGGCGCCACCACGGCCTCCGGAAATCCAGCCGCGTCGAGCGCTCGGCGCACGAGGCCTGACGTCTTCGCCACCTCTACCAATTCGCTCACGATCTGCAACGCGACCGGCCGCCCTTTCGGCACGGCCACTGA
>JBEVFG010000094.1:0-6145 GCA_040512415.1 Pseudolabrys sp.
CCCGCCACCGGCAAGTCGCTCGGCACGCTGCCGCACGCGACCAGGGACGATCTCGATCGCGCTCTCGCTGCCGCTGAAAGGGGTCTCGCGGTTTGGCGTGCGACCACGGCTTATGATCGCGGGCGGATGATGCGCAAGGCCGCCGATCTGCTGCGCGAACGTCATGATCACGTTTCGAAAGTGATGACCCAGGAGCAGGGCAAGGTCTATGTCGAGTCGCGCGCGGAGGTTCTTACCAGCGCCGACATCATTGACTGGTACGCCGAGGAAGGCCGCAGGACCTATGGCCGCGTGGTTCCCGGCCGTCAGAAGGGCGTGCGCCAGATCGTGCTGCAGGAGCCGGTCGGCGTCGTCGCGGCGTTCACGCCATGGAATTTTCCGACGCTGACGCCCGTGCGCAAGATTGCCGGTGCGCTTGCCGCGGGGTGCTCGATCATCATCAAAGCGTCGGAAGAGACGCCAGGTGGTTGCGTCGAACTGGTGAAATGCTTCGCCGACGCCGGCCTTCCGGCGGGCGTGCTCAATCTCGTTTTCGGCGTGCCAGCAGATGTTTCCGAACATCTGATTCCGAAGAAATCGGTCAAAAAGATCTCGTTCACCGGCTCGGTACCGGTCGGCAAGCATCTGGCCGAGCTTGCGGCCAGGGGCATGAAGAAGGCGACCATGGAGCTTGGTGGGCATTCGCCCGTCGTCGTGTTCGAAGATGCCGACCCCGAGAAAACCGCCGACACAATTGCGGCGTTCAAGTATCGCAATGCCGGTCAGGTCTGCATCTCGCCGACACGCTTCTACGTGCACGAAAAGAACTACAGCAAGTTCGTGGCGCGCTTCACCGAGTATGCGAAGAGTCTCAAAATGGGCGACGGTCTCGAGAAAGGCATCACGCTCGGCCCGCTCGCCAACCCGCGTCGGCTCGACGCGATGGAAAGCTTTGTCAACGACGCCAAGGACCGCGGCGGTAAGGTCGTTACCGGCGGCTCGCGCCACGGCAATCAGGGATTCTTTTTTCAGCCGACCGTGATCACCGATGTGCCGGACGATTCGAAGATCATGACCGAGGAGCCATTCGGGCCAGTGGCGCCGATCGTGCCGTTCAAGACCTTCGACGAGGTGGTCGAGCGCGCCAACTCCCTGCAGTTCGGGCTCGCGGCCTATGCTTTCACGTCGTCGGACAAGAACGCCTCGGCGATCAGCGATGCGTTGCAGTCAGGCATGGTCGGCGTCAACAGCGTTGCTATCTCGACACCGGAGACGCCGTTCGGCGGCATCAAGGAGTCAGGCTACGGCTCCGAAGGCGGCATCGAAGGCCTGCAGGCCTACATGAACATTAAGTTCATTTCGCAGGCCTAAAGCAGCGCGAGTAAAAATGTTATGGCCGGGTTCGTCCCGGCCATTTCATTTTAGAAGGGCCCTGTCGCGATGAGTGGTGCTACTTTGCAGCCAGTCCTCGCTGGCACGCTTCCCATACTTTCGCGGGCGTCGCGGGCATGTCCATGTGATTGGCGGCGCCGTTCGGGATCGCGTTCGCGATCGCATTCATCACCGCCGCGATTGCTGCCGTCGTGCCCGCTTCGCCGGTGCCCTTCACGCCCAGCGGATTGCTAGTCGCCGGCACCGAATGCACCGCCTCGCGCAGCTCGATCGGCATATCGTGTGCGCGCGGCATGCCGTAGTCCATGAATGACCCCGCCATCAGTTGCCCGCTTTGCGGATCGTAGATGGCGTTTTCAGTCAACGCCTGGCCGAGCCCGTTGGCGATCGAACCTTGAACCTGGCCTTCGACAACGATGGAATCGAGCATAACGCCCGGATCATCGACCGCGGTATAGGTCACGAGATCGACAGCGCCGGTGTCGGGATCGATTTCGACCTCAGCGATATGACAGCCGTTCGGGAAAGTGAGCGGCGTCTCAGCCTTTTCCTTGGTGTCGAGAATTTCACCGATCTCCTTGGCACGGCGTGCTGTCTCGAATAGCGAAATCTTGCGGTCGGTGCCGACGACTTCGAAATTGCCGCCGCGGTACTGAATGTCCGTCTCCGACGCTTCCAGTAATGCGGAAGCGATTTTCTTGCCTTTTGCGAGCATCACATCAGCGGTGTGCACGATCGCGCTGCCGGCACACATCGCCGAGCGCGAGCCAACCGAAGCAAAACCCGTAAGCCCTTGCGCTGTGTCGCCATGACGATGCTGTATTTTTTCTGGCTCGATGCCGAGCTTGCCGGCGAGCAAGCGAGGAAAAACGGTGGCATGGCTCTGGCCGGTCGATTGCACGTTGCAGCCCAGGATCAACTGGTCGCCGCCGGGAAACGAAACCGAGGCCTGCTCCATCGGCAGGGCCCCGGCGTGCTCCAGCATGAAGGACACGCCGATGCCGCGTAGTTTTTTGCGCTTTGCGGAGTCGCGCCGCCGCTTGTTGAAGTTGGCGAAATCAGCAAGCTCCAGCGCCTTGTCGACAATCGCAGGGAAATCGCCGCTGTCGTAGGTGTTGATCGGCGTCTTGAACGGCATCGCCGATGGCGGAATTAGGTTTTTCCTGCGCAGCCGTACCGGGTCCATGCCGACAACCCGCGCCGCTTCTTCCACCACACGCTCAAGTGCGTAGTTCGCCTCCGGCCGTCCGGCGCCCCGGTAGGGGCCAATCGGGATGGTATTGCTGAAGTAACAGGCGACCGAGGCGTCGATCTTCGGAATTCGATACATGCCCGGCAGGCAGCGGGCGAAATTGTTCGTGTTGATGCCGACGCCCGCGGTGCTGATATAGGCACCCTGGTTGCACAGGTGCCGTATCCGCAGCGCCAGGAATTTTCCCTTCTCGTCAAGCGCGAGTTCCACTTCTGTGACGGTGTCACGCGCCTGCGTGTCAGTGACGAACGCTTCCGAACGCGTCGACTGCCATTGCACGGGGCGGCCGAGCTGGCAGGCGGCGATCAGCAATGCCGGATACTCGGGGTAGACCGGCGTTTTCATGCCGAACGCGCCGCCGACATCGTCCGTGATGACGCGCAACTTCTCGTTTGGCACGCCCATGATGGCGGCAGCCTGCGCGCGCAACGAGTCGGCGCCCTGCGAGCAGGCGTAGAGCGTGTAGCTGTCATTCGCCTTGTCGTATACGCCGGTGGCCCCGCGCGTCTCCATTGACGCCACCACCATGCGCTGGTTGGCGACACGCACTTTTGCAACGTGCGGCGCCTTGGCGATCGCTTCGGCAATATCACGCTCGTTCTGCTCGTCCGGGATCGGCCCTGGCCAATCGACGCAGAGATTGCCGGGCGCTTCGGCGTAGAGCTGGGTGCCGCCTATCATCGCATCATCGAGCGTAATGACGGCCGTTAGTTCCTCGTAGTCGACCTGCACCAGATCGGCCGCATCCTGCGCGGCCGACGCTGTTTCGGCGACCACCATGGCGACCGGGTCGCCCACGTGCATGACCTTGTCGCCGGCGAGCGATGGACGGAACGGCATGATCATCTTGGCACCACCGCGACCCAGCACCGGTGGGTGCCGCGACACGGTCCCGACATTTGCCGCCTTCATGTCCTGCGCGGTGAGTACGGCGAGCACTTTCTTTGCTTTGCGCGCCTCGTCGGTCTTCACCGCAACGACGCGTGCGTGCGCATGCGGAGAACGCACAAAGACGGCATAGGCTGTGTTGGGCAGGCGTGGGTCGTCCATGAAGTGGCCGGTACCGCGCACCAAAGCGTTGTCCTCGACGCGCGGCGTCTGTCTGGCGCGGGCAGGGGTCGCTGTCATGAGAAATCCGGAGATAGACTGGCGGGCCCCCAGTTTATAGCGGAAAGAGCCGTCGCCAACAGGGGCTTGCGTCAACGCGTTGGCTGCGGCACTCAGGCGCTCCTTGCCGCGCATCGTGTGGCGTCTTTCGGGTGGTGAAATGAGTAACGTGCGAACAATTGATACCCATACCCATATCCTCACCGAGGAAACTGCCGCGCTGTTGCGCAAGGAAGCTCCCAAGGTCCCTGTAACCATCACCCCGGTCGATGCCGAGTCAGCAGCGCTCGACGTTGGCGGTGTGGTCTATCGCCCTTTTCCGCGTGGCGGGTTCGATCTCGCGCATCGCCTGCGCGACATGGATGCGATGGGCGTCGATGTGCAGGTGCTGTCCGTCACGCCGCAAACCTATCTCTACAACCAGGATGCTTCGCTTGGCGCGATGACGGCCGCCATCCAGAACGACCAGATTGCCAAACTGGTAAAGCAGAATCCTCAACGCTTCATGGGCATTGCGACGCTGCCGATGCAGGCGCCCGAAAAGGCTGCCGACGAGCTGAAGCGTGCGATGACCAAGCTAAATCTGCGCGGAACGATGTTTGCCTCCAACATCATCGGTAAGAACCTCGACGACCCGAGCTTCGAGCCGGTGTGGGCGACGGCGGAGGAACTCGGCGCTTTCGTCTTTATTCATCCGAACAATGTCGCCGGCGCCGACCGGATGAAGTCCTATTACCTGAACAATCTCATCGGCAATCCGCTCGACACCACCATCGGTGCGGCCTGCCTTTATTTCGGCGGCGTGCTCAACCGCTATCCGAAATTGACTGTCGTGCTCGCGCATGGCGGCGGTTTCACGCCCTATCAGGCGGCCCGCTGGGAGCACGGTTGGCATGTGCGGCCGGAACCCAAGAAGAAAATTGCCAAACAACCGGTCGACATCGCCAAACGCTTCTACTACGACACCATACTGCACTCAGCGCCGGTACTGGAATTCATGATCGAGCATGTCGGCGCGGATCGTGTCATGCTGGGTAGCGACTATCCGTATGACATGGGCATGATGGACTGTGTAAAGCACGTGCGCGGCCTGAAAATCTCCGATGCCGACAAGGCGACGATTTTGAGTACGTGCGCTCAAGCTCTGTTGGGGAAAGCATGAACGTCCAGGCGACCAAGGGCGTACGCATTCCTACCAAGGCCGTCACCGGTCTGATCGTTGATGCGATGATCAAAGTGGCCGTGCCTAAGGGTGACGCGGCCAGGATCGCGGAATTGATGCTTGAGGCGGATCTGGTCGGAGCCGATGCACACGGCGTCTTTCGGCTGCCGCAGTACGTGCAGAGACTGAAGCTCGGCTCGACCAACCCACGTCCCAACATCACCGTGGAGCGCAGCGCTCCCGCAACGGCGCTTGTCGATGGTGACAATGGTATGGGCCATCTTGTGGTCGCGCGTGCCGCAGAGACGGCGGTCGAGCTCGCACGCGAATGCGGTGTCGCCTGGGTCGGCTGCCGCATGTCGGGTCACGCCGGCGCCGCCGGTGTCTATGCCGCTTTGCCGCTGAAAGCCGACATGGTCGGAATCTATTCGGCGGTGGCGAATGCCAACCATATGCCGCTCGCCGGTGGTGCGGAGCCACTGCTCGGCACAAATCCGCTGGCGATCGCCATTCCGGCAGGTGAGGAGCCACCGATCGTTCTCGACATCGCGACATCGATCGTCTCGTACGGCACCATCAAGAATCATCGCTTGCAGAACAAACCGTTGCGCAACGACTGGATGATCGACCCGAAGACCGGCGCGGCCGTTGTCGATCCGCACAAGAGTGCTGAGGCGCTGCTGCTGCCGATGGCAGGCTACAAGGGGGCGGGGCTTGCGCTTACGCTTGGTCTTCTCGCCGGAACGCTTAACGGCGCACTGTTCGGCAGGGACTGCGTCGATTTCAACGCCGAGCCGGACAGGGTCACAAATACCGGCCAATTCGTCGTCGCCCTCGACCCGGGACGGTTTCAGCCGCTCGCGCAGTTCAAGGCCGAGGTCGATCGCCATATCCGCGAACTCCGCGACACTAGGCCACTGCCCGGTCATACGGTCAGGCTGCCAGGCGAGCAGCGTGCGAAGCGCCACGCCGACCGGCTCCACCATGGGTTACCGCTTGCGCCGGAATTGCTCGCGCAGCTCGACAAGCTTGCGGACGAATTGTCGATCAAGCCCCTCCGCGAGCGCATCTAGGCCATCCACCACCGCCACGACGGCGCAACTATAGTTAATGATGCATTAACCTAGTTGGTTAATCGACGTTTAAGAATTCCTACCAATTTGTTAATTTTTGCCGGTAAAGGAGCGGGGCGAGATCGCGCTCAATGCGGCTCTAAAGATGCGGCAATCGTCAGCCGACCGGCCGGCGACGTG
>JBEVFG010000095.1:0-3910 GCA_040512415.1 Pseudolabrys sp.
CACGATGAGTATTTCATCGAGAAGAAGCTCTACCCGAACATAGATTTCTATTCGGGCATCACGCTAAAAGCGATGGGCTTCCCGACTACGATGTTCACCGTGCTGTTCGCGGTCGCACGCACGGTCGGCTGGATCGCGCAGTGGAAGGAAATGATTGAGGATCCGATGCAGAAAATCGGCCGGCCGCGCCAACTGTACTCGGGCGCTACGCGCCGTGACTACAGCCCGATCTCGCGCCGGAAATAATTTGTCCTACCTTGCTTTGCCGTTGCCCTTGCCGTTGAGCTTCGGAGCGGTTGCTCCGTCATACGCCCACTGCACGTAAACGCCGGCCCAGGTGAACCCGCCGCCAAACGCCGCCAGCACCATGCGGTCGCCGCGCTTCAGTTTCGGCTCATAGTCCCACAAGCAGAGCGGGATGGTGGCGTTGGTCGTGTTTCCGTATTTGTGGATCGTCACCATCACCTTGTCCATCGGCACGTCCATCCGCTCGGCTGTCGACTCGATGATGCGCTTATTGGCTTGATGGGGGACGAGCCAGTCGATCATGTCGGCGCGCAGATTGTTGCGTGACATGATCTCGCCTGCCACCTCCGCCATCTTGGCGATCGCGAACTTGTAAACCGCGGCGCCTTCCTGGTGGACGTAGTGCAACCGCTTCGCGACGGTTTCTGCAGTCGGCGGCATCCGGCTGCCGCCCGCTTTCTGATGAAGATGAATCATTCCGGATCCGTCGGAACGAACAAGCGCATCCATGATGCCAAAACCGTTCGTGTCGGGCTCCAGCAGTACCGCGCCTGCGGCGTCACCAAAGAGCACGCACGTCGCCCGATCGGTGTAATCGATGATCGACGACATCTTGTCGGCGCCAACCACGACCACTTTCCGCGCCGCGCCGGTGGCGATGAATTGCGTTGCAATCGTGAGCGAGTAAAGAAAGCCCGAGCACGCCGCCTGCACGTCGAAGCTGCCGACATTGCAGATGCCAACCATGTCGCAAATCATGTTTGCAGTCGACGGAAACTGCATGTCCGGGGTCGTCGTCGCGCAGATGAGAAGGTCAACTTCCCCGGGTTTCGTTCCTGTTTTTTGCAAGAGGCCGCGTACCGCTTCCGCCGCCATGTGCGACGTGCCAAGACCTTCGCCCTTCAGAATATGACGCTCCTTGATTCCCGTACGCTCGGTGATCCACGCATCGCTCGTGTCGACCATCCGCGCAAGCTCACTATTGGTCAGCAAGTCTGGCGGCAGATAGCCGTGGACGGCCGTGATTGATGCGCGGGGAGAAAGGGTCAAGGGCTGGAATCCGGTTTCTTACAATGGCATACGCCCAACCGCCTGACGCGGCAAGCTAGCCGTGGGGCTGTGATAAAATTGCCGTTTGTTGTCGTGCCCCACCTCTGCTTCCAACGGCCTCAAGGACCAACGATGCCGCATGTGCGCTCGGCGTCGCTTTCTCTATTTCCATTATATTGTCCAATTGGCTGAAGGCTTCAATTTGCTTGCGGCGATCCGGCGTGTCTCCAAGCAGCGGCATCAGTGCCGTTGCAAGTCTGTCGGCCGTGCAATCGCGTTGAAGAAATTCTGGGACAACGTTTTTGCCGAGCACAAGGTTGGCAAGGATCGCTGACGGAGCATGAATTAGAATACTGCCAACTATTTCCTCGAGCAGCGATACTTTGTACGCGGCAACCATCGGGACGCCGGCAAGTGCCAATTCGAGTGTCGACGTCCCCGATTTCGTCAGGGCCGCCCGCGCCGTCCGGAACGCTTCGTGCTTCTCGTCTGGATCAGTTGTAATCCGCGCCGGAATGGGCCACGCCGCAACGGCCGCTCGCACTGCATCGGCAAGTCGCGGCACGGCCGGCACAACCGCTTCGAGGGGGCCGTATTGCTCGACGACACGGGCCATTGCCGAGCCAAACACCGGCGCCATGCGCCGAATTTCGCCGGTGCGGCTTCCGGGCAAAACCAGAACCAGAGGAGGATCCGCTCGCCGTAACCGAGCTTCAAGCTCATTTGGCCTCAGATCAACCAGCCGTTCGCTCAGGGGGTGTCCTACAAATGTGCATGGAGGCCCACCGAGATCGTTCATTGCTTTGGGCTCAAACGGAAGAAGAGCCAGCACGTGATCGACATAGGTCCGCATCGCGCGCGCCCTGCCCGGACGCCACGCCCAGACCGAGGGACAAACATAATCGACGATAGGAATGTCCGGGGCGCGTTCGCGCACGCGGCGTGCTACGCGATGACTGAATTCCGGGCTGTCGATAATGACCAGAACATCCGGCTTTGCCGCGATGACCGCATCGGCAGCTTCCCGTATGCGCCGCAGGATTTTTGAAAGCATCGCCGGGATCGAAGAAAATCCGACAATCGCAAGATCCCCAAGGGGAAACAGGCTCGGAACGCCTTCGGCGGCCATGTGCGCGCCGCCGACACCCGAGAAGCGTGCCTTCCCTTGCGTGCGTTCCCGGATCGCCGAAATCAGCGCCGCGCCCAACCGGTCGCCGGATTCCTCGCCGGCGACCAGAAACACATGGGGGTTCATGTTTTCGATCCGAACGGCACGCCTATAACAAATATTCCGGCACGGTCCGCGT
Source organism: Pseudolabrys sp. (assembly GCA_040512415.1). Taxonomy (GTDB): domain Bacteria; phylum Pseudomonadota; class Alphaproteobacteria; order Rhizobiales; family Xanthobacteraceae; genus Pseudolabrys. The sequence continues at coordinate 2,604 of JBEVFG010000095.1, forward strand.
CACGCACGACGCTTTCCGCATCCGCAATAACGGTCTTGTCGGAGACGACCGCAATGCCTGCCAGCCCGGCGCGAGAAACGCCACTTACTGTCCGCGGACCAATCGACGGCAAGTCAAATCGCTGGTCTTGACCGGGCTTCGGCGCCTTCACCAGCACGCCCACACCGGCAGGACCGCCAATGCGGCCGTTTTCACGCAGCTCGGCAACCCGAGCCAACATTTGATCCGTACCTTCCGCAGCCTCCACCGCCAACATGCGCTTTCCGGCGACGACAGCGGCTTGCCCAATATCAAAAGCACCGCTCGCCTGCAAATATGCGAAACCAAATACAATGTCTTCCCGGTCCTTCTCGGAAGCATCGACCCGACCGAGTGCTCCATCCGGGACCAGGATTTCTGGAGCCACCTCGTGCGCTCCGACAAGACGAAATCCCTGTTCTTCAAACAGCTTGCTAACGCTCGTGAGCAGATGATTGTCTCCACCACGATAAGCACGGATGATCTTGGGCAACGATTTTACCGCCAAAAAATCGGGACGAAGCGACCACAAGGACGGCCTCACCACCGCACCAATCCACACGACATCGCGACAACCTGCGGCCCTGGCAAGCCGCGTAAATGCCCCAAATTGCCCGACCCGAAGCCAGTGATGCGGATAGCGCGCAACCATTGCGGGCTCGGCATGGCCGGAAATCAGAAACAGCACAAGATCGCGGCCGCGCTTCGCAGCCGCATCCGCCACCGCCAGAGGCAACGTGCCGCCACCGCAAATCAGCGCGAGCGGGCCGTCCTGACAAACGGCTGTGGCGTTGTTCATGTCTCCCCGTCCGCCTCGTTGCGCTTGACGGCCATCGTCAACGGCCGCTTGGCCGAACGGATAAAATCGATAATTTTGCCAACCAGCGGATCGCTGGAATATTCGCCGGCAACCCGATCGACGCGCGTGCGAAACTCTCCTTCGCCAAAGAACAGCGCCTGATACGCCGAGCGCACGCGCTGAACATCCGCTTTTGCCGCACCGCGCCGCCGCATGCCGATCACATTGAGTCCAATCAGATCAGCCAGTGGACCATGCGCCATGCCGAATGGAATGACATCGGCACGCACGCCGCTCAGGCCAACGATCATTGCACCTTCGCCGATGCGGACAAACTGGCGAACCGCCACGCCGCCGCCAAAAACAACATGATCGCCGATCGTCACGGGGCCGCCGAGAACCGTGTTGTTGGCGAAAACGACGTGGTTGCCGACCTTGCAATCATGCCCGACATGCGAGCCCACCATGAAGAAACACCGGTCGCCAACTT
>JBEVFG010000096.1:0-3414 GCA_040512415.1 Pseudolabrys sp.
ACGGCAGTCGATGAATTGAGGAACCCGCCTTCGAGCATGCGCGAACCCGGAATTTTCGTAACGAGCCCGGAAAGCGACTCGCGCGAGAGCGCGATGCAGTCGATCTCGCCGGCATTCATCGCGGCGATCGCCGCGTCCACGCCGGCGACGGTGACGAAGGTCGCCTTCGGCGCGGTGCGCTGGGCGGCGCGGAACGTCGCGGTATTGGCGACGCCGCCGATGCGAACACCGGTTGCGTTCGCGTCCTCGACCTTTGCGAGGTTTGAACCGGGCGCCACGAGATATGTACTTTGCAGAAGGTGGTAGGCATTGCCGAAGTCGACGAATTTCTTACGCTCCTCGTCGACCGGCATGAAGGTCACGTCCCATTTTCCACTCGCCGCCGAATTCTGGATCTCGCCGGACGCAAGGTGCGGGAGGAATTCGACTGGCACGCCCAGCTTCCGCGCCAACGCAGCGCCCAGGTCGACGGTGACGCCGCGGAACTTGCCGGCCGTGCTGTCCTTGACGGCGTAGAGCGCGGACGGGGCAGGGGCTACAGCGATTGCCACGCGCAGCTTGCCGGTGGGTATGAGCTCTTTGATGAGGTCCGCCTTGGCTGGCATGGCAATTCCGAAGGCAAGAATGGCAGTTGTAACAAGAGTGCCCACGCGACTGGCGATGGTCATTGTAGTGCCTTCCAAAAGGACGGAGCGCCCCGGTGGGGCGCTCCGCTATTGCTGCTTGTCTCAGGTGGCCTGCATCGCGGCGAGGACTTTGGCCGGCGTGTAGGGAATTGAACGCAGCCGGATGCCGGTTGCGTCGAATACCGCATTCGAGATCGCGGAAGGAATGATCGCGGCGGCGGGTTCGCCCGCACCCCAGGGTTTCTCGGTTGGCCGGTCGATCAGTTCGATCACGATCTCAGGCACCTCCGGGAATTTGAGGATCGGATAGCTATTCCAGTCGAGGCTGGTGACCTGCGAGCGGTCGAACTTCACTTCCTCCATCAATGTGCGGCTCACGGTCTGGATGACGTTACCCTCGATCTGGCTCTTCAGGCCGTCGGGATTGATGATCTGACCGCAGTCGTGGGTGATGTAGAACTTGGAAACGGTGATACGGCCAGTTGAGCGGTCAACTTCGACCTCGGCGACCGCACCAACATAGGTGCGCACCAGCTCGTATTTCGTGTAGCTGACGCCGCGTCCCTTTACGACGTTGCCGCTGGCCGCTTTTTTCGGCGAGGGGCGTTTCTCCCAATTGGCCAACACCGCCACACGGTTGAGCACCTCGATCCCGCGCTTGTCGGCGGGGTCGAGATATTTCAGGCGGAATTCCAGCGGGTCGGCGCCCGCCGCTGCCGCCAACTCGTCGAAGAAACATTCGTTGGCGTAAGTATTCTGCATACGCCCTGGGGTCCTGATCCAGGATGGACGCAGTGGCGTCGTCTCCAGGCGGCGACAGACCGTTTTTACGTTTGGGAATTTGTACGGAATCGCCGAAAGCTGGAAGATGTTGCCCGGGAACGACACTTTCGCGGTCGGCATGCCGGCAAGATCAGCCGCCACCAGTCCGACGTTGAGCTCGGGGCCGGCCTGGGGGATATAGAAAACTGAGTCCCAGGCGGTCACGTTGCCCGCGTCATCCGTACTGGCCTGCAGATCGGCTAGTGTCGGCGGTCCTTTCGGGTCCCAGCCGTGCTCGTCCGCCCGCGACCATTGCACGCGCACCGGGTTACCCACCGCCTTGGCCAGCAAGGCGGCGTCGGCGGCAGCATCCTCGTGGCCGTTGCGGCCGTAGCAGCCGGCACCTTCCACATAGATGCAGCGCACGTTGTCCGGCGAGAGGCCGAGCATCAACGCCAACTGCTTGCGCAGGTCGTGCGTGGCCTGCGACGCCGACCATGAGGTCAGCTTGCCGTCCTTGAACTCGGCAACAGCGCACGACGGCCCGATCGAGCCGTGCGTGTGGATGGCGAAGTCATAGGTCGCTTTACGGAGCTTCGCCCCTTCCTTGGCCAAGGCTTCCGCCACGTTCCCCACGTTGCTGGTCGCGTCTTCCTTCACCACCTTGGTGGCGCGCACGTGCTCCCAGAGCTTCGCCTGGTCGGGCAGCGTTTCGGATTTCGACCAGGTGACTTTGAGCGCATCCGCGCCGCGGATCGCGTCCCATTCGCTCGTCGCGACGACACCGAGGAAATCGCCCTCGCGCACGACCCTGGCAACGCCCGGGATTTTCCTGGCCGCGGAATCGTCCACTTTCTCGAGCTTGGCCCCGATGGCCGGCGGCCGCACCACGCGCCCGTGCAGCATGCCGGGCACGCGGAAGTCCTGCATGTAGGTGAAGCGGCCGGTGACCTTGTCGGGAATGTCGACCCGTGGCGTCGACTTGCCGACGACCTTGTAGTCTTTCGGCAATTTTTCCTTCACCGGCTGCTTTGGATCGAGCTTGATCGAGAAGTTCTTGTCGCCGATCAGTTCGGCGTAGCTGACCTTTTTGCGGCCACCGGCCGTGATGATGCCGTCGGCAACGGTGAGGTTATCGGTGCCGAGCTTCTTGGCAGCTTCCGCAAGCAGCGCCTGCCGCGCAGCGGCGGCGGCCTGACGCAGCTGCATACCGCCAATTTGGATGGTGACGCTCGCCCAGGTCTTACCCTGGTCGGGCGTGAGCAAGGTGTCACCCTGCACCAACTCGATGCGGTTCATTGGTACGTCCAGCTCGTCCGCAACGATCTGGCGCAGGGCCGTCGTGATGCCGGTGCCGAGATCGACCTTGCCGGAAAAGACAGTGACCTTGCCGGTCTTGTCGATGGCAAGGAAAGAGTCGACTTCAGTAAGGGCGAGCGGCTTGGCTGACCCTTGTGCCTGTGAGCCGGTCGATGAACCGGCCAATGCGAAGCTGACGACGAGGGCGCCGGAGCCGAGCAGGGCGTCGCGCCGCGAAATCTGGATGTTCATGTGCGCCTCCTTAAGCCGACGCGCGCTTGACGGCGCGCACGATGCGGGCATGGGTGCCGCAGCGGCAAAGATTGTTGGCAAGCGCGTTCTTGATGGCGGCTTCGGTCGGCTTCTTGTTTTTGGCGAGGAAAGCCGCCGACTCCATGATCATTCCGTTGATGCAGTAGCCGCATTGCGCGGCTTGCTCGTCGATAAACGCCTTCTGCACCCGGTGTGGCTTTTCCGGCGAGCCAAGGCCTTCAAGCGTCACAATCTTCTTGTTCACGTCGACCGCAGAAAGCGGCGTGATGCATGATCGCACGGCCGCGCCGTCAATATGCACCGTGCAGGCGCCACATTGACCGAGGCCACAGCCGAAGCGCGGGCCATGCAGACCGAGATCGTTGCGCAGCACATAGAGCAGCGGCCTCTGCGGGTCGTTGTAGGTAACGGGCACGCGTTTGCCGTTCACAGTGAGTGATTTTATTGCCATGGA
>JBEVFG010000097.1:0-6448 GCA_040512415.1 Pseudolabrys sp.
CTCGTCCGGCCACAACCGGAACGGATCGTGAAAACGATCTCGATTAACGAGCAGGAATGACGGACTCGTGAAGCAGGACTCGACCGCGTCAAGCGTTGAACCAGAAAGGAGTCGAGGGCCATGACCAACGACAAGCAGATTGAACCGAACACAGCCCATCCGGCTATTACGCAGGAGGCACTGGCACAACTCGGTGACGGCCGTCTTGCATACGTGAAAACGATCCGTTCCGAGGACGTCGCCAATCTGTTTCCGCAGGCGCCAAAAATCGCGCCGGGCATCAAGCTGTTCGCTTTGCATGCGGCCGACGGTACGCCGATCATGCTTACGGACACGCGTGAAGCTGCCGTTGCAAATGCCTGGAGCCAGGAGCTCGAGCCCGTTAGCGTGCATTGACACAGCTGTGATGATGCTCCGCGCAGTGCGGGGCATCGAAAGGACTATTTCCGAAAATTTCGAGGTGATGCGTCGCCGCTTGCGCGGACGAACATGGCGGTTTACGCCGCCGTACTCGCTGGTGGCATCGCGAGCACTGCATGCAGCGCGTCAGCGTCGGTTGATTCGCGCAACCGGCGTGCAATTTCCGGATCGCGTAGTTGGCGCGCAACGCGTGCTAGCGCCTTGAGGTGATCAGCGCCCGCCGCTTCTGGTGCGAGCAGCAGGAAGATGAGGTCGACCGGCTGGTTGTCGAGCGCCTCAAAATCGATCGGGCGCTGCAGCCGTGCAAAGAGACCAAAGAGTCGGCCGAGTTTCGAAAGCTTGCCATGCGGAATCGCCACACCACTACCGACGCCGGTAGAGCCGAGCTTTTCGCGCTGAAGCAGGATTTCCAGAATTTCCTTTTCGCTCTGTCCCGTCAGCTCAGCCGCGCGCGCGGCCAATTCCTGAATCGCCTGCTTCTTGCTGTTAACCTTCAGCCCTGCAACGACGGCGTTCGGCGCGACGAAATCAGTAAGCGTCAGGGACATGGCCAATGATCGGGAATGGCAGCGCCGAGTTGCAAAAGGGGGTGTTGAAGGCGGCGGACCATAAGTGCCGTCTGGCCTGCCGTCAATGGTATAAGTTCAGCATTATAGTGCCGTTTTTACGATTTTAACCGCCACGACGCGCTTGATGATCCTTGCGGCGGCGTTTGTAGCGTCGCAACCGCTTTTCGATACGGATCGCCGCCTGTTCGGCACTGTCATAGGCATTCGGTGCCATTCCTTCGGCTTCCAGTAATGCGCCTGAATCGAGATGCAGGATGCACTCGGTACGGAACCCGAATCCGTCCCTGCCCACCGTTGCATGCCCCGAATAGCCGCCGCGAAAATATTTCGAGGTTGCTTCTTCGACGCGATCAGTGATTTTTCGCTGTAATGCCGTGCCGATACTGATGTTTCGACCCGAGACACGCAAAGGCATTGTTTGCCTCCATTGGGACGCGTGACGCTGCCTCTAGGCAGGCATAAGAGATTTCAGCGTAGAAGTGTTCCACGCGTCAATGCCTTGGAAGGGTATGTTTTCAGGCGCCGGTGGCCTGCTTTTCACGGCGGCGCTGGACCGAAGACGGAATGCGCATTGCTTCACGGTACTTTGCAACCGTGCGCCGCGCGATGTCGATTCCGGCATCACGCAGCTTGTCCACGATCGTATCGTCCGACAACACGTTCTCGGTACTTTCATCGTCGATCAGCTGACGAATGCGATGCCGGACAGCTTCAGCCGAATGGGCCTCGCCGCCGTCCGCTGCGGCAATCGCCGAGGTAAAGAAATATTTCAATTCAAAGATTCCGCGACTGGTCGCCATGTATTTGTTCGCGGTCACCCGGGAAACTGTCGATTCGTGCATGCTTATGGCATCAGCAACGGCTTTGAGATTGAGTGGGCGCAAATATTGAACACCTTTTGCAAAAAATCCGTCCTGCTGACGCACGATTTCGCTCGACACCTTCAGAATCGTCTTTGCTCGCTGATCGAGTGCACGCACCAACCAAGTCGCCGTTTGCATGCAATCCGCGAGATAGGCTTTTTCTTTTTCATTACGCGTCGTGCCCGAAACCTGCGCGTAGTAACGCTGGTTGATCAGAACTTTCGGAAGCGTGTCTGAATTGAGCTCGACCTGCCATGTGCCATCGGGGGCCGGGCGCACGAACACGTCAGGGACGATCGGCTGCACCATGGTCGAGCCGAACGTCAAACCTGGCTTTGGATTGAGCATGCGAATCTCGGCGATCATGTCGGCAAGATCCTCTTCCGTGACGCCGCACAGCCGGCGGAGGCCGGCAAGATCGCGCTTGGCGACAAGATCCAGATGTTCCACCAAGGCCTGCATCGCCGGGTCGTAGCGGTTCCGATCCTTGAGTTGGATCGCGAGGCATTCGGTTAAACTCCGCGCGCAGACGCCGGGCGGATCGAACGTCTGCAAAACCGCAAGTACAAGCTCGACGTCGCTGCGCTGCGCGCCGAGTTTTTCAGCAACCGTGTCGAGATCGCCCGCGAGGTAGCCCGCTTCATCGACCATATCGATCAAGTACTGACCGATCATACGGCCCGCCGGATTGGAAATGGCCAGCGCCATCTGCTCAGCGAGATGATCGGCAAGTGTCGTTTCGGCAGACACGAACGCTTCGAGATTATAGTCTTCGCCGGCAAAAGATCCTGCGCCCGACCATTCGGAATAAGCGCCAGGACGCAAATCGCCACCAGTAGCGTTCTTGCCTCCGCTATCGTCGGGGAACACATTTTCGAGTTCAGTGCCGAGCCCCTGCTCGATAGAACTTCGACTTGTCTCGAGGTCGGCGTTGATCCAGTCAGCCCCGCCGGAATTGTCCTCGCTTTCGGGTGCTGATGCCTGCGTGTCGCTGGCTGAGCCAACCTCATCTTCGCCGGCGCGCTCGAGCAACGGATTGCGCTCGAGTTCGCCATCCACATAGGCAGCAAGATCGAGACTGGACAATTGCAACAGCTTAATGGCCTGCATCAGCTGCGGCGTCATCACTAGCGCTTGCGACTGGCGAACTTCCAGCCTTTGCGACAAAGCCATTGAGGTGTCCCGGCAGAAAACTGGTCCGATTCTTGCTTGTTTATACCAGCTACCCGCGAGTCGCGGTATGTGATTTAGCAGGCAGGCATTGCACACCTTTTGTGCGCATTAACTTTTGCGCGCCACCAGCTAGAGCCGAAATTCCTCGCCGAGATAAAGGCGCCGGACGTCAGGATTGTTCACAATATCGTCGGCGCGGCCTTCCATCAGCACCTCTCCGGAATAGATGATGTAGGCCCGATCAGTAAGTCCCAGCGTTTCCCGCACATTGTGGTCGGTGATCAGCACACCGATCCCGCGATTCGTTAGGTGGCGCACCAGCGCCTGAATGTCGCCGACGGCAATCGGATCAATGCCGGCAAAAGGCTCGTCAAGGAGCATGTAGCTCGGCCGAGTCGCCAGCGCGCGCGCGATTTCGACACGCCGTCGCTCGCCGCCCGACAGTGCGATCGTTGGCGTCTTGCGCAAACGCGCGATGTTGAATTCCTCAAGCAATGCATCGAGGTCCGCCTCGCGTCGCCGGCGATCCGGCTCGACGACTTCGAGGACAGAGCGAATATTGTCTTCCACGTTGAGACCGCGAAATATCGAGGCTTCCTGCGGCAAATAGCCGATACCAAGCCGGGCACGCTGATACATCGGCAGCGCGGTGACATCGAAGCCATCAAGCTCGATCCGGCCGCGATCAGCGTTGATCAGGCCGGTAATCATATAGAACACAGTCGTTTTGCCGGCGCCGTTTGGCCCAAGCAGGCCCACCGCTTCTCCGCGCCTGACGTATAGGGTGACACCTTTGACGACCATCCGGCCTCCAAAGCTCTTTTCGACTCCGTGTGCAGCAAGATAGGCGTGCCGTGCAGCCTGTCGGCTATCGCCGTCATGGCGTGGCCGAGTCTGCGGCGGGCTTGGCGGGCTTCGGTATGTTTGGTGCGCGACCTCCGCCTGCACATTGGCAATTGCAGCCTGGCGCGCCCGCGCTTCGACCGGAGTCATCGTCCGGCGGACAGGCGGGGACTTGCGCCTAAACAGTGAGAAAAAATTCACTGGGCTACCTCGCGCCGGGCTGAATCTACACGCACTTGTGCAGGCAGTGTGCCTGCGACCTTATCTGATTCCCGTCGCTGCGCCCGAATGACCGCATCCATGCAAGAATTCAATTAAACGGTCGCACGGGAATGGGGCGCGGTGCCTGTCCGTCAGCGCTTCCGCCTTTTGAACCGGGCGTAGATGCGCCGGGCTGAACCAACATCTGGACGCCTTGTCCGCTCTTTCCCGCTTCGACCCGCGACACGCCGCTCGTCAAATCGACCACGAGTTTTCCGCCCCGCAAAACGTTCTGCCCCTGAGTCATGACCACTGGAGTGCCGGTCAGCGTCACGGTGTTGGTTTTCATATCGAAAATGCCAAGCTCGCCGGTCGCTGTCTGATCTTTCTGCGTAACCACGACGCTACCACGCGCCTCAAGGCGCTTGATGCGCTGCTCGCCGCTTGGCCCGGGACTCGCAGCCTGAAGGGTCTTGATTGCGTCTGTTGGCTCACCGCTCTGCTCGTAGAACACCACCAGCGACTTGCAGCGCAGGCCGGTGTCGCCCTGCTTCACCCGTACATCGCCGCTGAAGGTTGCTTGTTTCTGCTTGTCCCGGACTTCCAGAGTCGCCGCCTCGATGTGGACCGGCTGATCGCGGTTCTGCGAAAAGCCCTGCAAGGCATTGGGCGGCCCTTGCGACGTTGTCTGCGCGTGCGCAACCAAGCCGCTCGACAAAAGTCCGATCGCGAGTGCAATAATGAATCCGGGCTTCTGTATCATCGTTGCTCGCCCGCTTTCGGTTGCTCCGGCTGATTCAGCGTCATGTCCATGACGACACCGCCGTGGAATCGGATGACTTCACCGGAATCGACAATATCCAGCCGGTTGGCATTGAGCGTCCCCTGAAGCATTCTCACCTCGACCGGATGTTCGGAGACGACGTTCCCTTTGCGTATGTCGACCAGCGCCTCGCTCAGACGCCCTTGATATCCAGTCGAAGAATTAAGAACGATGTCCCGATCGAGCTTTAGCGTTTCCGCTTTCGCGTCATAGAGTCCGGTTGCCGCATTGAGCTCCATCGTGCTCTTGTCTTGCATTTCGATTTTGGCGCGGATGTTGCGCAATTCGACGATGTCGGGCTTCGTCATGTCTTGCGCCGCGGTATCGGCCGTCAGCTCGTAGGCGCGCGCATCTCTCGTAAATCCCGATAGGCGTGGTTGCTCCATTGTCACCTTTGTGCCGGACACCACGAGATTGTCGATGTTGATCGGCAACTTGGCGAGCAAGCGGAGCGGATTGAGGTAGATGATCAATACGACAACAACCAGCGTGAATGACACGGCAGTCGGCACTGCGATCCGCAGGATGCGCACCACGCGGCTGTGACGGCGCGCAGCCAGGAAAGCGCGCTCGGTATTGCCGCGGCTCATGGTCCAATAAGCGCGCGTCGCGTCAGGGTCTGACTGAGCTGTAATTACACGGTTCATGCCAAGTCCGGCATCCGTCTACACCCAAGGGAAGTCTTGGAGATCATCGTCGCCCCAAGAAGTAAAGTGCCGCCCGAATATGGCTCTGACACGGCAACCGGCCGCGCCGCGTTAACCAATTAGCGCCAGAATACAACAACTTATGAAGAATGAGAAAAAATATCCTCGGCCGCCCAGCCAGCGAGATCGAGCCGGGCGCGGTCGGGCAGGAAGCGGAAACAGGCCGCCGCTAGATCGGTACGACTCTCACGCGCAAGCATGACGTCCAGCTTTTCCTTCAACGCATGCAGATGCAGGACGTCGGTTGCGGCATAGGCCACTTGCGCATCACTAAGTTCTTCGGCGCCCCAGTCGGAGAGCTGCTGGTGTTTGGATACATCAACTCCGAGGACTTCGCGTGCCAGGTCCTTGAGACCATGCTTGTCGGTGTAGGTGCGGGCGAGTCGTGAGGCGATCTTCGTGCAATAGACTGGCTCGGCCATCACTCCGAAAGTCTTTGCGAGAATGCCCATGTCGAAACGCGCAAAGTGAAAGATTTTTAGAATCGATTTGTCGGCCAGAAGTTTCTCGATATTCAGCGCCTTGTGCTGACCGGCGCCAATCTGAATCACATCGGCGGATCCATCCCCCGGGCACAATTGGACGACGCACAATCGGTCCCGATTGGGATCAAGACCCATTGCTTCAGTGTCGACGGCCACCGACCCCTTGTAACCGGAGAGGTTGGGAAGGTCACCGCGATGCAGGCGGATGGTCATTGGGTTCTTCGGCTCGGGACGTTGGTGCCCAGGAGAGGACTCGAACCTCCACGGCTTTCACCGCTAGTACCTGAAACTAGTGCGTCTACCAATTCCGCCACCTGGGCTCGTTGCGACCAGATACGGAGCCACTTCCGGCTTGTCAATGAAC
>JBEVFG010000098.1:0-9083 GCA_040512415.1 Pseudolabrys sp.
CGGGGGTTAAAAGTTAGGTCCCATGGCGCGGTACATTTTCATCACCGGCGGCGTGGTCTCCTCACTCGGCAAGGGTCTCGCTTCGGCGGCGCTCGGCGCGCTATTGCAGGCGCGCGGCTACAAAGTTCGCCTGCGCAAGCTCGATCCCTACCTCAACGTCGATCCAGGCACGATGTCGCCCTACCAGCACGGCGAAGTCTTCGTGACCGACGACGGCGCCGAAACCGACCTCGACCTCGGCCACTATGAGCGCTTCACCGGTCGCCCGGCCACGCGTCATGACAACATCACTACCGGCCGTATCTACCAAGACATTCTCGCACGCGAGCGGCGCGGTGATTACCTCGGCGCAACGATCCAGGTCATCCCTCACGTCACCAATGCCATCAAGGATTTCATCCGTGAAGGTAACGATGGTTTTGACTTCGTGCTCTGCGAAATCGGCGGCACGGTCGGCGACATCGAAGGCCTGCCGTATTTCGAGGCGATCCGCCAGCTCGGCAACGACCTGCCCCGCAATCACGCAATCTACATCCATCTCACTTTGATGCCGTTCATCCCGAGCGCGGGTGAACTCAAGACCAAGCCCACCCAGCACTCGGTCAAGGAATTGCGCTCAATCGGCATTCAGCCGGATATCTTACTGTGCCGGACCGACCGGCCGATCCCGGAAAGCGAGCGGAGGAAGCTTGCGCTATTTTGTAACGTTCGGGAAAGCGCAGTTATCGAGGCGCGTGACGTCGACAATATCTATGCGGTGCCGGAAGCCTATTCGGCCGAAGGGCTCGATGCCGAGGTGCTGGACGCGTTCGGCATCGAGCCGCGGCAGTCGCCTGATCTTGAGCGCTGGCGCCTGATCAACGAGCGTGTCCGCAACCCCGAGGGCGACGTCACCATCGCCATTGTCGGCAAATACACGGGAATGAAGGACGCCTACAAATCGCTGATCGAGGCGCTCTCCCATGGCGGAATTGCCAATAAGGTGAAGGTCAATCTCGACTGGATCGAGTCGGAGGTTTTCGAAAGCAAAGACGCGGCACCGCTTCTCGAGCACGTCAACGGCATTCTGGTGCCGGGCGGGTTCGGCCAGCGCGGCGCTGAAGGAAAAATCCGGGCGGCGCAATTCGCCCGCGAGCGCCACGTGCCGTATTTCGGCATTTGCTTCGGAATGCAGATGGCGGTGCTGGAGGCCGCGCGCAATCTGTGCGGCATCGAGAACGCCAACTCGACAGAGTTCGGCGCGACCCCCGAGCCTGTCGTCGGCCTGATGACGGAGTGGCTCAAGGGTAACGAGTTGCAAAAACGGAGCGCGAGCGGCGATCTCGGCGGCACCATGCGGCTCGGCGCCTACGATGCCGTGCTCACGCGCGGCAGCCGCGTATCGCAGATATATGGAACGACTGAAATTTCCGAACGTCATCGTCACCGTTACGAAGTCAACACGGCGTACAAGGGGCGTCTCGAGCAGCGCGGCATGCGCTTTTCCGGAATGTCGCCCGACGGCATCCTGCCGGAGATCATCGAATACGAAGACCATCCCTGGTTTATCGGGGTGCAATTCCACCCTGAGCTGAGGTCACGGCCGTTCGAGCCGCATCCGCTGTTTTCATCTTTCATCGGTGCTGCGGTCGAGCAGAGCCGGCTGGTGTAAGCGCCCGCCATGCCGCGAGGCCTCGACCATATCGTCCATGCCGTAAGGAACCTCGATGCGGCGGCCGATCTGTACCGTCGGCTCGGTTTCACCGTGGGGGCACGCAATCGCCATCCCTGGGGCACGCACAATCACATTGTTCAATTTCCAGGCTTCTTCATCGAGTTGCTGACGCTGGCCGAGCCGGACAAGCTCGGCAGCGATGGCTTTTCCACTTTGTTCGGCGCCTACAACCGCGATTTCATTCAACGCAGTGAGGGTCTGTCTGTTCTGATTCTGGAATCGAAAGACGCTCATGCGGATGAAAGCGAATTTCGCGCGGCGGGCATTTTGACCGCGCCGACGATCCGCTTTGAACGTGAGGGCAAGCGTCCCGACGGCGCGACGGTCAAGGTCGCCTTTTCGCTGACCTTTGCCAACGACAAAGGATCACCCGATATTCGTTTTGTGACGTGCCAGCAGCATTACCCCGAGAATTTCTGGAACCCGGCCTTTCAGCGCCACGCCAATGGCGCGACCGGTATCATTGGCCTTGTTGCCGTGGCGGGACGGCCAGAGCATCACGCGCATTTTTTCGAAACCTTCGCCGGCGCGCCGACGATCGCCAGCGATGACGGCTTCACAATCGGGACCTCACGCGGGACCATCGACATGCTGACGCCTGCCGCCTTCACGCGCCGGTTCGGCGTGAACGCGCCCGATGTATCGGCCAGCCCCCGGTTGGCGGCCCTTCGCTTTGCGACGGATAACATGAGCGCACTGGAGGCGATGCCTGAGCAGGCCGGAATCGCAGGAATTTTTGCGGGGAATCCAACGGCGGTCGGACCGGGGGATGCCATGGGCGCAGTCCTGATATTCGAAGCGGCCGTGCGCGGGGCCCGTTGACCGGTGCGTTGCGTACCTTCATGGTCCGCCGCGAGGACGTGAACCTGTGGATCAGAAACCCAACTCGACCGTGACGATCGGCGCCGTGCGCTTCGGCAATGACCTGCCGCTGTCGCTGATCGCCGGTCCGTGCGCGCTCGAAAGCAAATCGCACGCGCTTGAGATGGCTGCGGCCCTGAAAGAGATCGCGGGACGCGCCGGAGTAGGCCTTGTGTACAAGACGTCCTTCGACAAGGCCAATCGCACCTCCGCCAAGTCGGCACGCGGACTTGGTCTTGATCAGGCTTTGCCGATTTTTTCTGAAATCCGCGACAAGTTGAAAGTCCCGGTTCTCACCGATGTACATGAGGCGGATCAATGCGCGCGGGTCGCGCCGGCGGTTGACGTGCTGCAGATTCCCGCCTTCCTATGCCGGCAGACCGATCTGCTGATCGCGGCCGCAAAGATCGGCAAGGTCGTCAACGTCAAGAAAGGACAATTCCTCGCGCCGTGGGACATGCCGAACGTTGTCGCGAAGATCACCGGCGCTGGCAATCGCAACGTTCTTGTGACCGAGCGTGGCGTCTCGTTCGGTTACAATACGCTCGTGTCTGACATGCGCGCGATTCCTATTCTCAAGCGTGAGACGTTGGCGCCCGTGATCTTCGACGCCACGCATTCGGTGCAGCAGCCGGGCGGGCAGGGCGACAAATCTGGTGGAGAACGTGAGTTCGTGTCAGTCCTCGCGCGCGCGGCCGTCGCGGTCGGCGTCGCTGGCGTGTTCATCGAGACCCATCAGGATCCCGACAAGGCGCCATCCGATGGTCCCAACATGATGCCCCTGAAAGAGATGGAGCCGCTGTTGCGCACGCTCGTTGGGTTCGACCGGCTGGCAAAGCGCTGAAGCGCGCGAAATAGAAATCCTCATGGGCGGTGTCCTCAATCTCATGGCGTTCGTCATATTTGCGACGACGCTTTTCATGCGGTCGGTCGATCCGGTCATTCCACAAATTGCCAGTGGGCTGAACGTCACGCCGGCCACAGCGGCGCTGCTCTCGACCGGGTTCACTCTGCCTTACGCGCTTGTTCAACCCGTGCTTGGCGCCTTGGCGGACATGTTCAGCAAGACACGGCTCATTGCGGTATGCATGCTCGTCGTCGGCATTGCCACAATTGCATGCGGACTGGCCACGAACTTTGAAATGCTGATGACTCTGCGCATAGTCGCGGGCATCGCAGCCGGCGGCGTTTTTCCGATTGCGCTGGCGGTCGCCGGCGACCGCGTGCCTGTGCAGCAGCGGCAGGTTGCGATCGGCCGGCTGCTGTTCGCGGCTATGACGGGCAATCTGCTGGGTGCCTCCGGCGCAGGCGTGATCGGCGACGTCGTCGGCTGGCGTGGTGTGTTTTTCGTTACTGGCGCAATCGATCTCGTCGCCCTCGCGGTAGCGATACCCGGATTTCGCAGCATGAATGAATCTCCGGGGCGTTTCGACCTGTCCACGTTCATTCCGAACTATCGCGCCGTCTTCAGCAATCCGTTGGCGAAGTATTGCTTCGGTGCGGTGTTCATCGAAGCGCTGTTCCTGTTCGGCGTCTTTCCCTACATGGCGGTCCTGTTGCGCGACGCCGGTGAAACCCATGCATCGATCGCCGGCGTTGTGATAGCGGGCTTCGGCATCGGCGGCGTGATCTACACGTTCATGGTCGCATGGCTTGTGGCGCACGTAAGCGAGCAAAGGTTGATGGCGGCGGGCGGCATGGTGATGGGTGCCTGCCTTTTGGTGATCGCGCTTCGCATGCCATGGCCCATCGAGTTCATAAATTTCATGGTGATGGGTTTCGGTTTCTACCTGCTGCACGGATGTATCCAGGTTTACGTCACGGAATTGGCACCGTCGGCGCGCGGGTCGGCTACCGCGGGACACTCGATGTTTTTCTTTCTTGGTCAGGCAGCGGGCCCGGTCGTCTATGGTGCCGGCCTGACCAGCGTCGGAATCACGCCCGTGCTCGTGGTCGGAGCGGCCGCATTGGCCGCAACCGGATGGACCTGCGCGCTGCGTCTTCGGCGCAACGCCCCGAGCGGCTAGCCGCGTCCACGATAGGGGGCGACGCCCTGGTCGGGCACCCAGACGCCCTTCGGGAGCTTTCCGGCCTGCCAGAACACGTCGATCGGCATTCCGCCACGCGGATACCAGTAACCGCCGATGCGCAACCATTTCGGCCGCAGCAGGGCGAATAGTTTCTTGCCGATTGCGACCGTGCAGTCTTCGTGGAAGGCGCCGTGATTACGGAAGCTATTGAGGTAGAGCTTCAGCGACTTCGATTCGACAAGGGAGCGAGAAGGTACGTAGTCGATGACCAGATGGGCAAAATCGGGTTGCCCGGTGATCGGGCACAAAGCGGTGAATTCCGGCGCGGTAAATCGCGCCACGTAGTTCGTCCCGGCATGCGGGTTCGGCACGCGATCAAGGACGGCCTTGTCGGGTGAGGCCGGGATCGGGCTCCGCTGGCCGAGTTGCAACCGTTTCCGTGCCATTGCCATTGAACCGCATGGTTTCTGCACCAGTGGATGCACGTTCGGGACGGGGCATGACAAGAGGGTTCTCGATCCTGTAGAAGCCCCCGTACCAATTCCGGACACCCCATGACCGCAATTACAGACATTATTGGCCGCGAAATCCTCGACAGCCGCGGCAATCCGACCGTCGAGGTCGACGTCATTTTGGACGACGGCGCGCGTGGCCGCGCCGCCGTTCCATCCGGCGCCTCGACCGGCGCGCACGAGGCGGTCGAACTGCGCGACGGCGACAAGGCCCGTTTCGGCGGCAAGGGGGTGCGTAAGGCAGTCGACGCGGTCAACGGGGAGATATTTGATGCGCTCGGCGGCATGGACGCCGAAGCTCAGACCAAGATCGACGAGACGCTGATTGCGCTCGACGGAACGCCGAACAAGGGGCGACTTGGGGCCAACGCGATCCTCGGTGTATCGCTCGCGACCGCTAAGGCGGCGGCCAGCGCGAACAGCGCGCCGCTCTATCGCTATGTCGGAGGCACGGCCGCGCGCGTGCTGCCCGTGCCGATGATGAACATCGTCAACGGTGGTGTGCACGCCGACAACCCGATCGATTTCCAGGCATTCATGATCATGCCGGTCGGCGCGCCGACTTTTGCCGAGGCGTTGCGCGCCGGCGCAGAAATTTTCCATACGCTGCGCGGGGCGCTCAAATCGGCCGGCTTGAACACCAACGTCGGAGACGAGGGTGGTTTCGCGCCGAACCTGAAGTCGGCGGAAGCTGCGCTTGATTTTGTCATGCAAGCGATCACCAAGTCCGGATACAAGCCCGGCGGCGACGTGATGCTTGCCCTCGATTGCGCGGCCACCGAGTTTTACCAAGACGGCACGTATGTCTACGAGGGCGAGGGGAAGAAGCGCTCGAGGCAAGATCAGGCAAAATATCTGGCCGATCTTGTCGCAAAATACCCGATCATCTCCATCGAGGACGGTATGGCGGAAGATGACTGGGAAGGTTGGAAGAATCTTACGACGCTGATCGGAAACAAGTGCCAGCTCGTGGGCGACGATCTGTTCGTGACGAATGTGACGCGCCTGTCGAGGGGCATCAAGGACGGCGTCGCAAACTCGATTTTGGTGAAGGTCAATCAGATCGGCACGCTCACGGAGACGCTGGCTGCCGTCGAGATGGCTCATAAGGCCGGTTACACGGCGGTGATGTCGCACCGATCGGGCGAGACGGAAGACTCGACCATTGCCGATCTCGCCGTCGCGACCAATTGCGGACAGATCAAGACCGGCTCGCTTGCGCGGTCTGACAGAACCGCAAAATACAACCAGCTGCTGCGTATCGAGGAGGAACTCGGCCCGCAGGCGAAATTCGCGGGGCGCGATGTTCTGAAGGCCTGATCGGTGTCGCGCCATTCCGTATCTTGCCTTTGATGTTGAATTCGACGCAAATTACTCCCGGGACCAGATTGTAGGTGCGCACGATGGATCAGACGACAAAGCTGTCGACCTATGACCGCCGCCGGGCTGCGGATCGCTTGGCCGCATTTATCGTGCAGTCGATTGACGGAGCGCGCGCCGTCGAGAAGCCGTTTTTCCATCTCGAGTTTGACAGAGTGTTTCCCGACGACCTCTACGCGCAGATCCTCGCGCTGATGCCGGAGTCATCCGATTACCGGCCGATGCATGGCCGCAGCAAAGGTCATGATCTTGCGGATGGCACACACACGCGCGTCAAGATCGATCTGTTCCCGGAATACATCCGCAATCTGCCGGCGGAAAAGCGCGCGTTCTGGGACATCGTCGGCCGCGCGCTTTGCTCGGAACCTGTCAAGCTGGCCTTCATCCGGTGCCTGGCGCCGGGGTTGTCGAAGCGCTTCGGCGAAAATTTTGCGAAGGTCGGAATGTATCCGATCCCGATTTTGACGCGTGACATCCCGGGCTACCTGATCACGCCGCACACGGACACGCGTTGGAAGGGCATCACCGTGCAGCTCTATCTGCCGAAGGACGATGCCAACACCGACATCGGTACGATCTTCCATGAAAAGCTGCCTGATGGTTCCTTGCCGAAGAGGACGCAGATGCGCTTTGCGCCGAATAGCGGCTACGCGTTTGCTGTCGGGACCGACACCTGGCATTCGGCCGACCCGGTCCATAACCGCGTGAAGACTCGCGATTCGATCCTGCTCACGTATTTTGTCGATCAGGGCGCGCTGAAGGTCCTGCGAAACCGCGGCAAGCGCCTTGGAAACTTCTTCCTCAACGAGATCCGGCACAGGATCTGACGCCATTAAAGGCGCTTTAACGGCCTTGGCCCATGTTGCGGGCCATGGTTACGCATCGTCGCCGCCGCACATTCCTGACCGTCCTCGGTCTTTACACCTTCGCGGCGCTATTCATCGGCTATTTCGCGGCCAATGCCTTCACCGGCAATCACGGACTGCGCGCCCAGCAGGACCTCGAGCAGCAGCTCACAGCGATGAAGGGCGATCTGATGCAGCTCAAGGCGGAACGCGCGGTGTGGGAACGCCGGGTATCGCTTTTGCGTGCCGACCGGATCGACCCCGACGTGCTGGATGAGCGGGCGCGTGCCCTGATTGGCTACGCCGATCCGCGCGATCTTACCCTGCTGCTCAATCCCCGTTAGCAACCGCGGAAGGCCGGCGGCGTTATCCACCGCTCGCCTTGAAATTTTCAGCCAATTTCCGGGTGTTTTGCGCAATTCCCCGCGGCAGTCTCGCGCTTTCGCCGCCGGGGGATTTAAGCTATTGGGGTTCGGGAAAGCCTACCGACACCCGTCACAACTGCCGGACGCTTTCGCAGGGAGTGCTAATGGCGGTCGCCCAGAAGAGTCCAAGCACCGACGCCAAACCCGTCGCCGATTTCAGCAAGGAGCAGGAGCTTTCCGCCTACCGCACCATGCTGACCATCCGTCGCTTCGAAGAGAAGGCGGGGCAGATGTACGGCATGGGCCTAATTGGCGGGTTCTGCCATCTCTATATCGGCCAGGAAGCCGTTGTCGTCGGCATGCAGATGGTGCTCAAGCCCGGCGATCAGGTCATTACCGGCTATCGCGACCATGGTCACATGGTCGCAACCGGCATGGATCCCAAGGGAGTCATGGCCGAGCTCACCGGGCGTGCGCACGGCTATTCCAAAGGCAAGGGCGGCTCCATGCATATGTTCAGCGTGGAGAAGGGTTTCTACGGCGGGCATGGAATTGTGGGGGCACAGGTGCCACTTGGTACCGGCCTCGCCTTCGCCAACAGCTACCGCAGCAACGGCAATATCAGCATCGCGTATTTCGGCGATGGGGCCGCCAATCAGGGCCAGGTGTACGAAAGCTTCAACATGGCGGAGCTGTGGAAGCTGCCCGCGATCTATGTGATCGAGAATAATCGCTATGCGATGGGGACGGCGATCACACGCTCTTCGGCCGAGGTCAACCTGTCGCGCCGCGGATTGTCTTTCAACATTCCCGGTGATCAAGTCGACGGCATGGATGTACGTGCGGTGAAAGCAGCCGGAGAAAAGGCTGCCGCGTGGTGCCGTTCCGGCAAGGGTCCTTATATTCTGGAAATGCTGACGTACAGATATCGCGGGCATTCGATGTCGGATCCTGCAAAGTACCGCACGCGCGAAGAAGTGGACGAAGTGCGCAGTCATCATGATCCGATCGATATGGCGCGTCACAGAATTCTGGAAAAGAAATTCGTCTCCGAAGATGCACTGAAGAAGATTGACGGCGAAGTTCGCGACCTGATCAACCAGGCGGCGGAATTTGCCACACACGACCCGGAGCCGGACGTATCCGAACTTTATACCGATGTGTACCGCTAATTTGTTGCCTGGAAACCAGTAGGCCATGCCGATCGAAGTGCTCATGCCCGCGCTCTCTCCCACGATGGAGAAGGGCAATCTGGCCAAGTGGCTCAAGAAAGAGGGCGATGAAGTAAAGTCCGGCGACGTCATCGCCGAGATCGAGACCGACAAGGCCACGATGGAAGTCGAGGCGACGGACGAAGGCACTCTCGGAAAAATTCT
>JBEVFG010000099.1:0-3420 GCA_040512415.1 Pseudolabrys sp.
A
This sequence comes from Pseudolabrys sp., assembly GCA_040512415.1. Taxonomy (GTDB): domain Bacteria; phylum Pseudomonadota; class Alphaproteobacteria; order Rhizobiales; family Xanthobacteraceae; genus Pseudolabrys. The sequence goes on from JBEVFG010000099.1 coordinate 2, forward strand.
TCGCTTCGTTCGTGTTGTCTTCGTCGGCAAGATCGACCTGGATGTGATCCTCGGGTCCCGCTTCCCAGGGGCAATTTTCCGGGAACGGGTGCCGCGAGCATGTGATGACGCGCCAGCCGGCGGCCGAGAACCGTTTCACCGTCGCGTGGCCGATGCCGCGGCTTGCTCCGGTCAGAAGCAGCGTTCGGCGCGGCTGGTTCGTCTGCGAGATCGCCATGTCGTTCCTGGAATCGTTCTAGCGTAGCGATTGTTCTATGATGCTAGCTTACGGGTAGAGCCGCGTTTTGCTCCACGCTGCGTCCGGCTGGCTGCGCGTGAACGCGATGCGATCGTGCAGCCGAAACGGCCGCTCCTGCCAGAACTCGATCGACATGGGCACGATGCGGTAGCCGGACCAGTTCGGCGGACGCGGCACCGTGCCGATGGCGTATTTTGCGGCATAGACCGCGACTGCTTTCTCGAAGGCGAACCGGCTCTCCAGCGGGGCTGACTGCTTGCTTGCCCAGGCCCCGATCTGGGCCTGCTTCGGGCGCGAAGCGAAATAGGCGTCGGCCTCGGCATCGCTCACCCGTTCCACGGTGCCGCGCACCCGCACCTGCCGGTTCGAGGATTTCCAATAAAAAACCAGCGCCGCCTGCGGGTGGGCACCCAACTCCTGCCCTTTTTGGCTGTCCATATTGGTATAGAAGACGAATCCCCGCTCATCGGTGCCTTTCAGAAGGACCATCCGGGCATTTGGAAGGCCGTCGGCATCGACGGTAGCGAGGGTCATTGCGGTGGGGTCACGGGGTTCTGAAGTCGTTGCGTCGGTTAGCCAGGCGGCAAACAGCCGCAAAGGTTCGTCGGCTGCGGTGAAATCACCAGTCGTTAACCAACTCGGGTGTTCAATCGGTGTGGTGTCGGACATCTGCTGGGGTGCTTCACGTGGCCGGGACTAGGACCCGTCAAATCCGTGGCCTTTATAGTGGATGGGCGTGGCCGCGCCTATGGCGGAAGGTGGCCATTGCCGCGGCACTCGCAATTCCCCTCGGCGGATGCAGTTTGTCTGGCCAGTTAGACTCTTTCTTTCCCTCCAGCGACAAGTCTGACCGTACCGGCACCGTCGCGTCATCGAGTGCGAAAGAGGAAGCGCAACTGCCGCCGCCTGCCGATCTTGCCTATGCGCGAGCCGCCGCGAACGCCGTGCTGAGCCGCGGCGATAAGGACTCAAGCATGCCGTGGGAAAATCCGCGCACCGGAACGCGCGGCACGGTCACGCCGATCGCCTCAGCCTATACGCAGGACGGACAGACTTGCCGAGATTTCCTCGCGAGCTTTGTCTCGGGCAACTCGCAAAACTGGGTGCAGGGCGAAGCTTGCAAGCAGCAGCAGGGTGATTGGCAGGTTCGCTCGTTCAAGCCCTGGAAGCGGTCGTAATTACACGCTTGCTGCTGCACGCGTTGCATCTGCGCTTGTGGAACCCCACATTGATATGATGATACGCAGGCGTTCGGCCGGCGGGCAGGGGAATTTACGGGAGTTCGGATCAGATGCGCGACCCCTATGACATTCTGGGGGTTTCAAAAGGTGCGAGCGAAGGCGACATCAAAAGCGCCTATCGCCGGCTTGCGAAGAAATTGCATCCGGACGCCAACAAGCACGACCCGAAGGCGGCATCGCGCTTTGCGGAGCTCAACGCCGCGTACGAGATCGTCGGCGATGCCGACAAGCGCAAGGCGTTCGAGCGCGGCGAGATCGATGCTGAGGGCAAGCCGCGCTTCCGGGGCTTCGAAGGTTTCGGTGCGCAGCCGCGCGGCGGTTTCAATCCGGGCGGCGGCGCGCACTTCGAGAGTTTCAGTTTCGGTCCCGACGGATTCCGCCGCTCAGGCGGTGGCGGTGGTGGTGGGTTCGGCGGTGGGATCGACGAACTTCTGCGTGGGATGTTTGGCGGTGGCGCGCGCGGCGGTGCGCGGCACGGGTCCGGCACGCCGTTCGAAGGTGAGGACTTCAGTGCCGGCACCGGCGCGGGGCAGGATCTGCATGCCTCGCTCACCATCACGCTCAACGATGCAGCCAAGGGGACAAAAACCCGCGTCCATTTGCCGACCGGAAAAGACATCGAAGTCAAGATTCCGGCGGGGATTGCGAGCGGTCAGCAGATCCGGCTGAAAGGGCAAGGCTGGCCGAGTGCAAGCGGCCGGGCAGGCGATGCCCTGATCACGGTCAACGTGGCTCCGCATTCCCTGTTCAAGCCGGATGGCAGCGACCTGCGGCTCGAGTTGCCGATCACGCTCTATGAAGCGGCGCTTGGTGGCAAAGTCCGCGTTCCGACGCTCGACGGCGCGGTCGAATTGGCAATTCCGGCGGGAACGAATTCAGGGCGCACGTTTCGTCTCAAGGGCAAGGGCCTAAAAGCAAAAGGCGGCAGCGGCGACCTGCTCGCGACCGTACGCATTATGCTGCCTGAACAGACTGACGATACGTTCACGGAGATGATGAAATCTTGGCGCGACAAGAAGCCCTACGACCCGCGCGGCGGGATGGAGTGAGCAGGTTTACCCGCTCATTCCCGCGCGGGCGGCAAGTGTCTTCGGCCTACGACCTCTTCGCGTCGTCCCTTTCCATCTGCTCGTAGGCGGCTTTCGCTACCTTCTCGAGCTTGTCGCGGTCGGCCGGCCCGCTCACCACATAGGCGACCTTGCCGTCGGCCCAGTAGAACGCGGCGGCACGCTCGGCGGCGGTGTAGCGGAACGCGCTTGCCGGCGTGGTCGCCTTCGCGCAGTAGATCGTGAACCGCTCGCCGGACACGCCTTCATACATGTAGAAGGCGGCGGCCCCGGTCGGTCCCGGTAACAGACGCCCGCCGACGAGCTTGAGGCCGATCGACTGCAGATCGGGCACGCGCAGGTCCTCGCCGAGGCGCTTCGACAACCATTGTGTCATGTGCTGGCGCTCGGTGCCCGGCACTTCGACCGGATGCCGCACCTCGACAACATAGAGCTTGTGTGCGTCGAGCGCCTCACTCGCCACGGCAAACGAGCTTGTGCGCGTGCCGACGGACGCGCCGTGCGCGAACCAGCCGGTTGCGCCGCCGGCGAAGAAGGCCACGAGCGCCGCAGCCGCCGCGAGGATCTTCCACGACCGGCCGTTGGCACGTTCATTGCGGATGACCTGGTCGATCTGGAGTCGTTCGGGGACGGCTTCCTCAAGGATGGCGCTGTAGCGCGCACGGATCCGCTCGGACTGCGCCCGCCACGAGGCGACGATGACGGCCTGTTCCGGATGAGCGGCAAGCCAGGCGGTGACAGCCTCCATGCGGTCGGCCGGCAATTCGCCATCGATATAGGCGTGCAGTTCATCCTCGGTCACGGGTGAATCGCGATCGATCATGGGTCCACCTTCTTTCTCATTTCACGCGGCGCAGCGCCGGGCGCCCGCCG
>JBEVFG010000100.1:0-3878 GCA_040512415.1 Pseudolabrys sp.
GGCGCCAAGCTCGATGAGCAGGACGATCAGGGGCGCACGGCGCTGATGCTCGCGGCCATGCTCGGTCATACGGCGGCGGCCGAAGCGCTTCTCGCACGCGGCGCCGATCGGACGCTGAAAGACAAGGACGGAAAGACGGCGAGCGATCTTGCCTCGGTGACGGCGCTCCGCGCCGAGCTCGCGGGCCGGCCTTAACGCCCGCTACCGAGATAGGCCTCGATCTGCATCCCGGCGAGATATTGCGACAAGGCGGCGATGTCGTCGGGCGAAGCCGCCTTCATCAGGTCCGACATGCCCGGATTGTTGCCGCGTGACCCGTCGCGGAAGGCCATCATGGTCGCTTGCAGATATTCCTGCCATTGGCCGGCAAGCCGCGCCGTGGTCCCGTCGCCCTGGAAGTATTGCAGGTGGCAGCCGCGGCAGCCGATCGAGGCGGCGGATGTCTCGGCCGTCTTGGCCACATCGCCCGGCGCCGACGGCTGTTGCAGGTTCGGCCATTTCTGTTTCTTGAAATAAGCCGCGAGCGCCAGCATGTCGTTCTTCTCGAGGGTCGCGGCGATTGGCTCCATCAGGGCGTTCTTGCGCGCGCCGCTCTTGAAGTCGCGCAGCTGCAAATAGAGGTAACCCTCGTCCTGCCCCCAGATGACGGGCGTCTGCTTGTTGATGGGGATACCCTGTTCGCCATGGCAGGTGGCGCAAAGCTTCGCCTTCTCGGCAATCGGATCGGAAGCGGGGGCGGCTCCGCTGCCGCCGGCGAAAGCGCTCCCGCTCATGAGCACGACACTTGCGAACACGATTGCGCGCGACGCCGGGCTCAAAGACATTCCCTTATTCTCCAAGATTTAGCCATGAAAAGGACGGGGCACGAATGCCCCGTCCTCTCGCGTTGTAACCGCGACGACAATCAATCGACCGTGAAGGCGATGATGTTGTTGCCGCGCTTGAAGTCGATCTGCACGTTACCGCCCGCGCCGACGACGATGTATTGCTTCCCGTCGACGGTATAGGAGGCCGGAGGCGCGTTCACGCCCGCGCCCGCGAAGAACGACCACAGCACCTTGCCGTCCTTGGCGTCGTAGGCCCTGAACCAGCCGTCGCCTTCGCCGGCGAAGACGAGCCCGCCCGCGGTGGTGAGCGCACCGCCCATCATGGGCAGAGGCGTCTTCACCTGCCAGGCGATCTTGCCGGTGTTGTAGTCGACGGCGCTGATATTGCCGAACTGCTCCGAGCCCGGAATGATCTTGAAGGCGCCGCCGAGCCAGAGCTTGCCACCCGGATAGGGCGTGCTCTCGACGTGATAGGTCATCGGCTGATGCAGATTGACCGCGTAGGTCATCCCAAGCTCGGGATTGACCGCCATGACCGACCATTCGACGCCGCCATTGGCGCCGGGCAACATGGGCGTGCCTTTAGGCGTCGGCAGCGACCACATGCCGGTTTGATCCACCATCGCGTCGGAGAAGCGGATCAAGCTGCAATCCTCGCGATTGTGGACGTAGACGTTGCCGGTCTTGCCGCCATGAATGACGGCGGGCACACTCTTGCCATCCTTATCCTTGGCATCGACCAGGATCGGCGGGCTGACGGAGTCGAGATCCCACACGTCATGGGCGATGTATTGGAAGTGGCACTTGTACTCGCCGGTGTTGAGATCGACCGAAACCAGCGAGTCGGTGTAGAGGTTGTCGCCGGGGCGGATCGAACCGTCGAGGTCCGGCGAGGGATTGCCGACCACGAAGTAGATGCGCTTGCGCTCGAGGTCGACGGCCGGATTCTGCCACACGCCGCCGCCGAGGGTCTTGTAGGGGTCGCCCAGCTTCTTGAGCGCCTCTTTCTCGGCCGCGATGTCGCGATGCATGTCCTTGCCGGTGGCATCATGGGTGGCCCACACGCCAACCGAATTCTCGGGAATGGTGTGGAAGTTCCACACCTGCTTGCCGCTGTCGGCGTCGTATGCCCGCACGAAGCCGCGGATGCCGTACTCGCCGCCGTTGGTGCCGATCAGGATTTTGCCGTCGACGGCAGTCGGCGCCATGGTCTCGCTATAGCCGAGCTCGGGCTCCGCGATCTGGGTCTCCCAGATCAGGCTGCCGGTCTTGGCGTCGAGCGCGACGAGCTTGGCGTCGAGCGTGCCCATATAGACTTTGTCTTTATAAATGGCGACGCCGCGATTGTTCGGTCCGCAGCAATAGGTCGTGACCGGGCCCATCTTGTGCTTGTAGTGCCAATACTGCTCGCCAGTCTTCGCGTTGAGGGCGTAAACGTGGTTGAAGGACGTGGTGATGTACATCACGCCGTCGACAACGATCGGCGTCGTCTCCTGCGACTCCTTCACCTCGGTCTGGAAGATCCAGGCCGGTCGCAGCTTGCCGACGTTCGACGTGTTGATTTGCTTGCCCGGATAGTAACGGGTCTGATCGTAGTTGCCGTTGGTGTGCAGGAAGTTCTTCTCATCGCCGGCAGCGCCGTTAAGCATGTCCTGCGTCACGGACGCCGCAGGTGCGTCCTTGGTCTTGGTTGTCGCAGGAGTTTCCGTTTCCGCTCCGCCGCAAAAAGCCGGGCTGAACGCAGCGCCGGCCAAACTTACGATTAGCGCACCAGCATACGTGGTGGCCGTCTTACAACGCCCCATGATTTCCTCCATTGCGTGGTCCCGATATACCGGCTGAGCACCGGCACTCCAGACGGGTTCGCACGGCGCAAGACTGCGCGCGGGCTTGCTGTTTGTCAATCGCACCCGACAGGTGGTACCGCGGAAACGAAATTTGCCACCCTTAACTCCGTTTGCTGCTGTCTTGCCCCCGGCCAAGCTTGTAAGTTTGGCCGCTTGCCGAGGTTTCTCTGGCCCTGAGTTTTGTGACGCGCGTGCAGATTTCATTCAGGATGCAATCCCGACAGTTCCGCCGGTCGCCCGAGCCGCAAGACTGCGGCGCGCGTGTGGGCCCATTTTGGTCCTGGCGCATCGGTTGCATGCTCTTGCTCCTACTCGTTGCACCGCATGCAAGCTTTGCCGCACCGCAAGACGAAGCCGAGGCGGCGTCTTCGCCCGCAGCCGCAACGGTCACCGTGCCGATCGGCTATCTCGAGCAGGAAGTGAAGCGGCCGATTCCTCTGTCGCGCCTTAACGTTGAGCCCGACGACCTCGGCGTTGCCGGCGCCTCGATCGCGCTCAAGGACAACAACACCACCGGCCGCTTCACCAAGCAGCAATTCACCCTTGAGGTCGAACGCGTGCCGATCGGCGGCGATGCAGTGCCGGCGTTGATGAAGCTCGTGGAGAGCGGGCACCATTTCATTCTTGTGGATGCTCCCGCCGATGTGCTCCTGCGCCTGGCCGATGCGGTCAAGGACAAGGACGTGCTGCTGTTCAATATCAGCGCAACCGATGTCGCGCTCCGCCAGGAGGCTTGCCGCGCGAACGTACTGCACACGGCGCCGGACCGCGCCATGCTCGCCGACGCTCTCGCCCAGTATCTCGTGTGGAAGAAATGGCCGCGCTGGCTCGTGGCGAAAGGCGTCTTCCCGCAGGACCTGGCCTATCTCGAGGCGCTACGGCGCGCGGCGAAGCGCTTTGGCGGGGTGATCGTGGAGGAGCGCGAATACAAAGAATCGCCGGGTGCGCGCCGCTCCGACACCGGCCAGCAGCAGATCCAGCAGCAAATGCCGGTCTTCACGCAAGGCGTGCCGAGTTACGATGTCCTCGTCGTCGCCGACGAAGCGGAAGTGTTCGGCCCCTATCTGCCCTACCGCACTTGGGACCCGAGGCCCGTCGCGGGCACCGCCGGTCTCAAAGCCATGAGTTGGCACCCGGCGCATGAGCAATGGGGCGCGACGCAGATGCAGAATCGCTTCCAGCGCTTCGCCAAGCGCTTCATGCT
>JBEVFG010000101.1:0-4463 GCA_040512415.1 Pseudolabrys sp.
CTTCTCATCGCGCATGCTATGCGGCCCGTGGTGTCGATGCAATCGGGGCCGCTGCGGCTAACTTGCCGGCGCTTTAGCGACAGCAGCAAGCGGCTCGGGCACCGGACCACCGCTGGCCCAATCGAGCAACTCGATGGTATGCACGACGGGCGTCGTCGTGCCCGCGGCGAGCTGCGTGATGCAGCCGATATTGCCGGCCGCAATGACATCCGGCTTCAGCGGTTCGATGTTGGCGAGCTTGCGTGCGCGCAGCTGATTGGCCAAGGCGGGCTGAAGAATATTGTAGGTTCCGGCCGAGCCGCAGCACAAATGACCTTCCGGAATATCTTTCACCACGAAGCCCGACTTGCGAAGCAGATCGACCGGCTCGCGCATGATCTTCTGGCCGTGCTGCAGCGAGCACGCCGCGTGATACGCAACCGTCATCGGTGCGGGAAGCTTGCCTGACTGAAAAGCCAGCGTGGCGACGTATTCGGTGACATCGCGGGCCCGCGCGCTGACGCGCGCGGCTTTGTCCGCGTGGGTCAGATCGTTGCGGAACATGAAGCCGTAGTCCTTCACGGTGGTCCCGCAACCGGACACGGTCACCAGAATGGCATCGAGCCCATCGCCTTCGATTTCGCGCGTCCAGGCGTCGATATTGTTGCGCGCCTGCGCCAGTGCCTGGTCCTCACGTCCCATGTGATGCAGCAGCGAGCCGCAGCAGCCCTCGCCTGCCGCAACCACGACCTCGATGCCATGGCGATTGAGCAGGCGGATTGCAGCTTCATCGGTCGATGGTGAAATCACCGGGTTGATGCAGCCGGACAACAACGCCACGCGGCCCCGGCGCTTGCCTTCAGCCGGGTAGACCTTACCGGTCCGTTCGACCGGCGGCGCCGGCTTGCGATGCGGCGTCAGCTTCAGCATGGCCGCCATCCTGTGCAGTCCACACAAATCGAGAACCGGCGCCAGCGGCCGCGCTACCAGCCCGGCCACAACGGCAAGGCGAAACAGTGACGGATTGGTCAGCACGCGCGCGAGCACGGCACGCAATGCCCGCTCGATCAATGGACGCTTGTAGGTTTTCTCGATGCGCTCGCGGGCATGATCCACCAGATGCATGTAATGCACGCCCGACGGGCAGGTCGTCATGCACGCGAGGCACGACAGGCAGCGATCGATATGTTTCACCACGTCGCGGGTCGCCGGCTTGTCCTGTTCGAGCATCTCCTTGATCAGGTAGATGCGTCCGCGCGGCGAATCGAGCTCATCGCCAAGGAGCACATAGGTCGGGCACGTGGCCGTGCAGAATCCGCAATGCACGCAAGCGCGCAGGATTTTCTCCGACGATGCGACCTGCGGGTCGAGCAGCTGCGTGAGCGTGAACGACGTCTGCACGGCTAAGCCCCCGCCCACATGCGTCCTGGATTGAGAACGCCCTTCGGATCGAAGCTCTCTTTCACACGTTTGCCCAAAGCGCGGACTGCCGGCTCCTCCGGTGCGAAGACATCGACCGACGCGCGCACCGCGGCCGGGGCGCGCACGAGCGTCGCATGGCCTCCGACCGCCGCAACCGCGCCGCGGATCGCGGCGGCATCGGGCTCGCCTGCAAATGGCATTGCGACCCAGACAAGCCCGCCGGCCCAGTCGTAGAACATCTGCGCGGCAGGCGTGATAGCGCGAGCGATTTCATGACCGCGGCTGGGCGGGACGGAAATGCGCCACAGCGGACGCAAGCGCGCTGTTTCAGTGGTGAAAGGCATCACATAGCGGACGCTCCGCCACAGCGCGCGCGACTGACTTTCGTCAAGGAATGACACCGCGCCAAATTCTTTGAGTAACGCGGACAGCATTTCCTTGCGGCGCGCCACGGACGGTGTGAAGCCCTCCAGCCGTAAGACGGTCGAAGCCTCCGGCCTCGGCAATCCGTCAAACCAGGATGCCACGTGATCTGGCAAATGCGCGGCGCCGGACACATCGCACGACGAGCCCATCGCGGCCGCCATGGCAGCACAGGCACGCGCATCGTCGAGGCCCGTTACCAGCACCGTTGCCTCGGTCTCCGCCTTCGGCAGGACCTTGATCGTAATGTCTGTCATTGCCGCGAGCGTGCCCCAGGACCCGGCAAGAAGCTTGCAGAGGTCATAGCCGGTGACATTCTTCACCACACGGCCGCCGGATTTGATGGTTTCGCCGCGGCCCGTGACCGCGGTAAATCCGAGAAAATGATCGCGTGCGGCACCGGCCTTGATGCGGCGCGGGCCCGAAAGATTGGCTGCAATCGCGCCGCCCAGCGTGCCGCGATTTACCTCTCCGCCCAGCACGGGGCCGTAGTCGATCGGCTCGAAGGCCAGCTCCTGATTGTTTTTCTCGAGCAGGGTTTCGATCTCGGACAATGGCGTGCCCGCGCGCGCCGAAAGCACCAGCTCGGCCGGCTCATATAATGTGACCCCGGCAAGCCCCGACAGATCGAGCGTAAGATCGGTCTGGCTCGGCCGGCCGATCGTGCGCTTGGTCCCCCGCCCGGCGATTTCAAGCGGCTTCTCGTTGCCGAGCGCCCAACGCACGGCGTCCTCGACCTCCTTGGCATCGCGGGGTTTGAGTGTGTCAGCCATCGCGCGACAATTCATTCCGCCGCGCGTGCGGCGGGCTCACGGGCGAAAGCAGGCATGATTTCGCACGCGAAGCGGCGCAATTGATCGACACCACCGGCGATCGTGAGCAACACATAGGTTACCCCGGCGTCGCGCAGCGCTTCGATCATGCCCGCGATCTCTTCGGGCGTGCCAAAGAGCGCGTTTTCCTCCGTCGCCCCGGCCCTGTCGGCATAGGCGAGCACGTGCGAGCCGGTCTTGCCATCGGGCATGCGCGCCACGTTGATCGTCCGGCGCGTATACTCGGCCTGCCGCGCCAGCGCGGCATCCTTGTCGGCCTTGTCCTTCGCGACGTAGAGCTGGCGAGCGGCCGTCACCTGCATCGGATCGAACAGCAGTCCATTTGCCTCGCGCTCGGCCTTGTAGATGGCAATGCGTTCGCCAAGCGCCGCGGCCGATGCATATTGATCGAGGATGAGATTGAAGCCGCGCGCGGCAGCGCGGCGGATCGAGTGCGGATTTCCGGCGGCGACCCACAGCGGCGGATGCGGGCGTTGCGCCGGCGGCGGTTCGACGATGATATCCTCGAAATGCCAGAACTGGCCCTTGTGCGAGAAACGCTCTCGCGTTGTCCACGCGCGCGTCATGACCTCGACCGCCTCGTCGAAGCGCGCCTCGGCCTCGTCTGGCGAAATCTGAAAGCCCTTGAATTCGCTGTGCCGATAACCCTTGCCGATGCCGAGATCGAGACGGCCATGCGAGAGAAGATCGAGCGTTGCCGCTTCTTCGGCAAGCAACACCGGGTTGTGCCATGGCGGCACGATCACCGCTGTGCCCAGACGCAATGTTCTGGTGCGCATGGCAAGTGCACTGAGCAGCATCAGGGTCGAGGACACCTGGTTCCAGCCGCTGAAGTGATGCTCGACTGAGAAACTCGAATGAAAGCCCAGCGCTTCGGCCTCAACGTTGAACTCGAGATAGTCGAAGAATCCGCGCCCGGTCTCGGGACGAAATCCGGGGGCATCGGCTTTTGGCGAGCAGAACAGGCCGAAACGCATCACTAGAACCTCGGAATATCGGGAAACGGCAGCCTGCCGGCATGAACATGCAAGCGGCCGAGCTCGGCGCAGCGGTGCAATTGCGGGAAAACTTTTCCGGGATTGAGCAGGCCTTTGGCGTCGAACGCACATTTGACCCGCTGCTGCTGATTGAGGTCGATCTCCGAGAACATTGTCGGCATCAGGTCGCGTTTCTCCACGCCGACGCCATGTTCGCCGGTGAGCACGCCGCCGACCTCAACGCATAGCTTGAGGATCTCGGCGCCGAATTCCTCGGTTTTCTCCAGTTCGCCAGGAACATTGGCGTCATAGAGAATGAGCGGATGCAGATTGCCGTCGCCGGCATGAAAAACATTGGCGACGCGCAGGCCATATTTCGCCGACATCTCCTTCATGCGCTTGAGCACCAGCGGCAGCTGCGCACGCGGAATGGTGCCGTCCATGCAATAGTAGTCCGGGGAGATACGCCCGACCGCCGGAAATGCGGCCTTGCGGCCTGCCCAGAACAGGAGCCGCTCCTCTTCCGAACGCGAGGCCTTGCAGGAGGTTGCGTGGCAATCGCGTGCAATTTTTTCGACCCGCTCGATCAGATGATCAACCTCGGCCGGAGGCCCGTCGAGCTCAACGATCAGGAGTGCCTCGACGTCTAGCGGGTAACCGGCGTGCACGAACTGCTCAACTGCCGCGATCGCCGGTCCGTCCATGATTTCCATGCCACCCGGAATTATTCCCGCGCCGATGATGCGCGAGACGCATTCGCCGGCATCTTCCGACGACGGGAAACCCACGAGCAGCGCGCGCGCCGTTTCCGGCCTCTTCAGGATGCGCA
>JBEVFG010000102.1:0-21614 GCA_040512415.1 Pseudolabrys sp.
CACCACCGAAGCCGAAATCGATGCCTTGCTAACTGCTTGGAATAAGGTGGTTTCGTCATTACTTAACAGGCAAGCAAATGCCGCCTGAGGCGGCGCCAACCGGGATCGATCGCGACGCACAGAGCGAACCGACCATAACCGACAAATCCAACCCGCGGTCCTTGCAACCGTGAGCGGAGGGAAGAATGCCGGCCGTACTAGAGACCGTCGAACAGGTCCGCCGTATCGACGTTGACCAATACAAATACGGGTTCGTCACCGATATCGAATCCGAGAAGGCCCCCAAGGGGCTTTCCGAAGACACCGTCCGTTTCATTTCGGCCAAGAAAAGCGAGCCGCAATGGATGCTGGACTGGCGGCTGGAAGCGTATAGGCGTTGGCAGACCATGCGCGAGCCGACCTGGGCGCGTGTCGACTATCCCAAGATCGACTATCAAAATGCCTATTACTATTCGGCGCCAAAGAAAAATGCGTTGGCTTCGCTCGATGAAGTCGATCCGGAAATTCTCAAGACCTACGAAAAACTCGGCATTCCGTTGCGCGAGCAGGAAATCCTCGCCGGCGTTGTTCGTCCCGAAGGCGAGCGGCGCGTTGCGGTCGACGCCGTGTTCGATTCCGTTTCGGTTGCGACGACCTTCAAGGAAGAGCTGAAGAAGGCCGGCGTGATCTTTATGCCGATGTCGGAGGCTGTCCGCGAGCATCCCGAACTGGTGAAGAAATATCTCGGCTCGGTGGTGCCGACCTCGGACAATTTTTTCGCCACCCTGAATTCTGCGGTGTTCTCTGATGGCTCGTTCGTCTACGTGCCGCCGGGTGTGCGCTGCCCGATGGAGCTGTCGACCTATTTCCGCATCAACGAGGCAAACACCGGCCAGTTCGAGCGTACGCTCATCATCGCCGACAAGGGCGCATACGTCAGTTACCTCGAAGGCTGCACCGCGCCGATGCGTGACGAGAACCAATTGCACGCTGCCGTGGTCGAACTGGTCGCGCATGACGATGCCGAGATCAAGTATTCGACGGTGCAGAACTGGTATCCGGGCGACGCCGACGGCAAGGGCGGTATCTTCAACTTCGTCACCAAGCGCGGCGACTGCCGCGGCGCGCGCTCGAAGATTTCCTGGACCCAGGTCGAAACTGGCTCGGCGATCACCTGGAAATATCCAAGTTGCATCCTGCGCGGCGACAATTCACGCGGCGAGTTCTATTCGATTGCGATCTCGAACGGCCGTCAGCAGGTCGACAGCGGCACCAAGATGCTGCATCTCGGCAAGAACACCACCAGCCGCATCATCTCCAAGGGAATCGCGGCGGGAAAATCCAACAACACCTATCGCGGTCTGGTGACCGCGCACCGCAAGGCGGCGAATGCGCGCAACTTCACCAATTGCGACTCGCTGCTGATCGGCGATCAGTGCGGCGCGCATACCGTGCCATATATCGAGGCGAAGAATGCCTCCACCGTGTTCGAACACGAAGCCTCAACCTCGAAAATCTCCGAGGACATGCTGTTCTATTGCCGCCAGCGCGGCATGTCGGCAGAGGAAGCGACCGCGCTGGTTGTCAACGGCTTCGTCAAGGACGTGCTGCAGCAACTGCCGATGGAATTCGCGGTGGAAGCGCAGAAGCTGATCTCGATCTCTCTGGAAGGAAGCGTGGGTTAATCAATGTTGCTTGAGGTCAAAAATCTGCATGTCGAGGTCGAGGACAAGAAAATCCTCAACGGGCTGACGCTGTCGGTCGAGAAGGGCCAAGTCGCCGCCATCATGGGCCCGAACGGTTCCGGCAAGTCGACGCTTGCCTATGTGCTGGCCGGCAAGGACAACTACAAGGTCACCGAGGGCGATGTGTTGCTCGACGGCAAGAGCATTCTGGCGATGGCGCCGGACGAGCGCGCCGCCAAGGGCCTGTTCCTGGCGTTCCAGTACCCGGTCGAAGTGCCAGGCGTCGCCACCATGACCTTCCTGCGCACCGCGCTCAACGCCCAGCGTAAGACCCGCGGCGAGGCAGAGCTTTCCACGCCTGAGTTCATGAAACTGGTGCGCGAGACGTCCAAACATCTCGGCATCGACCAGGAGATGCTGCGCCGCGCGGTTAATGTCGGCTTCTCCGGCGGCGAGAAGAAACGCAACGAAATTTTGCAGATGGCGATCCTGCAGCCGCGGCTGGCTGTGCTCGACGAGACCGATTCCGGCCTCGACATCGACGCGCTCAAAATCGTGGCCGAGGGCGTCAATCGCCTGCGCTCGCCCAAGCGCTCGATGATAGTTATCACGCACTATCAGCGGCTGCTCAACTTCATCGTGCCCGACGTAGTGCACGTTCTGGCCAAGGGCCGGGTGGTGAAGTCCGGCGGCAAGGAGCTCGCGCTCGAACTCGAAGCCAAGGGCTATGCGCAATATGCCGATGAGGCGGCGTGAGGCCATGAACGCGGAAGTTCGCGCCATCAAGACCTCGGCCGAGCAAGGGCTTGTGCAGGCCTATGCGGGGGCGCGCGGCACGTTGCCGGGCGATGGCGTGGTCGCCGCCCTGCGCGAAGATGCTTTCAAGCGCTTCGATGCAGGCGGGCTGCCGCACCGGCGGGTCGAGGAGTGGAAATACACTGACTTGCGGGCGCTGATGCGCGAGGCCAAGCCGCTCGCGGGTCCGGCCGACCGGCGCCCGGAGGCTATCGTCGATATCACGTCGGTTCTTTCCGGCGTTGAGCCGTCCTTGATCGCGATCGTCAACGGCCGCTATGCGCCGGAGTGGAGCGACAAAAACCAATCCGATCCGGGCGTCACGGTGCTCGAATTGTTCGCATTTGCCGGCGGATCTCCGGACTACCGGTTGGGGCAGGGCCCCGGCAAAGATGATGCCGCCTTTGGTCTCAATACCGTGTTCATGACGGGCGGCGTCGGTTTGCGTATCAAGAGAAATGCGACGCCTGCAAAGCCGATCCATATCGCGCATGTGTTTTCCGGCAAGGCCGCCGCCGCGATGTATCCGCGTTCGGTGGTGGTGGTCGAGCCGGGCGCGCATCTGACATTGATCGAAAGCTTCTCCGGCCCGGATGGCATCGACTATCAGGTCAATTCGGCGCTCGAGCTGGTGATCGGCGACAATGCGCAGGTCGATCACATCAAGATCGGCTATGATGGCAACGCGGCGCTGCGGGTTTCGACGCTTGGCGCCACGGTCGGCGCCAAGGCGGCCTACAGAGATTTCGTGTTCACCAGTGGCGGGGCCGTGGTGCGCAACCAGACCTTCGTGCGCTTTGCCGGCGAGGGTACCAAGGGCGCAATCGGTGGCGTCAGTCTGCTTAAAAACCGTCAGCACGTCGACAATACGCTTGTGATCGAGCACGCCGCCGCGAATTGCGAAAGCCGCGAGCAATTCAAGACCGTGCTGGATGGCCAAAGCCATGGCGTGTTCCAGGGCAAGATCGTGGTCGAGCCGCACGCACAGAAGACCGACGCCAAGATGATGACGCGCGCACTGCTGCTTTCGGAGGATGCCGAGGCCGACAACAAGCCGGAGCTGGAAATCTTCGCTGACGACGTGGTCTGCGGCCACGGCGCCACCGCCGGCGCGCTCGATCCTGGATTGAAGTTTTATCTGATGTCGCGCGGCATTTCCGAGAAGGAATCCGAAGCGCTACTGATCGAAGCCTTCATCGACGAGACCATCGAACAGATCGCGCATGAGGGTATTCGCGACGCGCTGAAGTTTGCCGCGCTCAAATGGCTCGGGACGCGAGGTTGACCATGCATCCGGCGGTCAGCAACGGCTCCTACGACGTCGCCCAGATCCGCAAGGATTTTCCCGCGCTAGCGCTCAAGGTCTATGGCAAGCCGCTGGTCTACCTCGATAACGCTGCCTCGGCACAGAAGCCGAAGCAGGTGCTCGACCGGCTGCAGAAGGCGTATACCGAGCAATACGCGAATGTGCACCGCGGTCTGCATTACCTCGCCAATGAGGCAACCGAGGCGTACGAGGGCGCGCGTGAAAGCGTGCGCGCGTTTCTGAACGCCAAACGCAAGGAAGAGATCATCTTCACTCGCAACGCCACTGAGGCAATCAACTTGGTCGCCTATACGTTCGGGCGTGAGCGCATCAAAGCGGGCGACGAGATCGTGCTTTCCATTATGGAGCACCATTCCAACATCGTGCCCTGGCATTTTCTGCGCGAGCGGCAGGGGGCGGTGATCAAGTGGGCGCCGATCGACGAGGATGGCAATTTCCTGCTGGATGAATTCGAGAAGCTGCTGACGCCCCGCACCAAGATGGTGGCGATCACGCACATGTCGAATGCGCTCGGCACCGTCGTCCCCGTGAAGGAGGTCGTGCGCATCGCGCATGCGCGTGGCATTCCGGTGCTGATCGACGGGGCGCAGGCGGCGGTGCACATGGATGTGGACGTGCGGAATCTCGATTGCGATTTCTATGTCTTCACCGGCCACAAGATATATGGACCGACCGGGATTGGCGCGCTCTACGGCAAATATGAGCATCTCGCGGCGATGCCGCCGTTCAATGGCGGCGGCGAAATGATCCACGAAGTCTTCGAAGACCGCGTCACATATGGCGAACCGCCTCACAAATTCGAAGCCGGCACTCCGGCAATCGTGCAGGCGATCGGCTTGGGTGCGGCGATCGATTACGTGAATTCGGTCGGCAAGGCGCGCATCCGGGCGCACGAGGGGGCGCTGGTCAAATACGCGCATGAACGGCTCGGTCAGATCAACTCGCTGCGCATTATTGGTAATGCGCCAGACAAGGGGCCGATCGTCTCGTTCGAATTGAAAGGGGCGCATCCGCACGATGTGGCAACCATCATCGATCGCGCGGGTATAGCTGTGCGCGCCGGGACCCATTGCGTGATGCCGCTGCTCGCACGTTACGGACTTACCGCTACCTGCCGCGCTTCGTTCGGCATGTACAACACCAAAGATGAGGTGGACACGCTCGCCGCCTCGCTCGTCAAGGCGCAGGAATTTTTAATATGATCGACGACACACCCGAATCTGGCAACGCGCTCGCGGACAAGCCGCCGGAGAATGCTGCGATTACCGGCTCTCCGGCGTTGCCGCAGGAAGAGCTCAACAAGTTGACCGACGACATCGTCGCGGCGTTAAAAACCGTTTACGATCCCGAAATTCCCGCCGACATCTATGAGTTGGGTCTGATTTACAAGATTGATATCGGCGATGATCGCGGCGTAAAAGTCGACATGTCGCTGACGTCGCCGAACTGCCCGGCGGCGCAGGACCTGCCGATCATGGTCGAGAACGCCGTGTCGAGCGTTCCTGGCGTGAAGGAGACCAAGGTGGAGGTCGTTTGGGATCCGCCGTGGGACCCCAGCCGGATGTCGGACGAAGCCCGGCTTGTGCTCAATATGTGGTAATCTGTAATCGCTCGCCTACATAAGATTCGATGAGGACCAAATGGCTACGGCACGACCCAGACCCCAGGTGATGCGGCTGACCGACGCCGCAGCGTCGCGCATCAAGTCAGTGATGGCGCAAGCGGGTCAACCCGTGGCTGGCGTCCGGGTCGGCGTGAAAAACGGCGGCTGCGCGGGAATGGAATATACGATGGAGTATGCCAACGCGGTGAATCCGACCGACGAGGTCGTCGAGGACAAGGGCGTCAAGATCCTGATCGACCCGAAGGCCGTCTTGTTTCTTCTGGGCACGGAGATGGATTACAAGACCGAAAAGCTGTCGGCCCAGTTCGTCTTCAACAATCCGAACCAGACCAGCGCATGCGGTTGCGGGGAATCCGTGCAGCTTACGCCGGCGAAGGCCGCGGACTAGGGCCGTCAGGCAACGTGCACGGTTGCGTTCGGCGCGGCAACCTCGGGGTCGGTTTCACAAACAACACGGTTGCGGCCGTTCCGTTTTGCTGCATAGAGGCAGCCGTCCGCGCGTTCGCCTGGCCTGCAGAGGACGGCACGCACGGCGTCTCTCTTGTGCGGACGGTATGTGACGGAAATGAACGACCGGTAAATTTGGAACCCGCGCGCTGCAGGGCGGTAAGCTTTTCAGTCAGGCTGAAGCGGCTGCTTTAGGCTTTTACCGACACCGGCCGGAGCAGGAAGGCGGGCAGGTGGCCGCCGCTGTCATCCTCGGCCGGTTGAGGCGGCCGCAGCCTTTGAGGTTGCTTTTGTTTTGCCGCCCGGGGCGGCTGGTTGCCGCGCCGATGACGCGGCGACGAATTGCGTGGGGCTTGCTCCGCTTCCTGGCTGGCGCGAATTTTTGCCGGAATTTCGGAAGACGCGGGCTTGTCCATCCATGGAATTGTCTGGCCAGTCAGACGCTCGATGGCGCCGACGGCCTTGCTGTCGATCGGCGCGACGATCGTAATTGCGATGCCGCTTCTCCCAGCCCGGCCGGTGCGGCCGATGCGATGGACGTAATCGTCGGGGTGGTGCGGCACATCGAAATTGAAGATGTGGCTCACCTCCGGAATGTCCAAGCCGCGCGCGGCCACATCCGACGCGATCAGCAGCTCAACTTCACCGCGGCGGAAACTATCGAGTGCTGCCGTGCGCGCCGACTGATCCATGTCGCCGTGCAGGGCAACCGCATTAAACTTGTGGCGCAGCAGCGAGCGGTAAAGATTGGCGACTTCGCGCTTGCGATTGCAAAAGATGATGGCATTCTTGAATCCGTCCGCAGAACGGATCAGGCGACGCAGCGTCTCGCGCTTTTCCTGCGGGTCGCGGCCGGTTGTAACCAACAGCTGAGTGATCGTCGCCGCGGTGGTGGCGGGTTTGGTCACTTCGACACGCACCGGATTGTGCAGGAATGTGTCGGCGATGCGCTGAATTTCCGGTGGCATCGTTGCGGTGAAAAACAAAGTTTGCCTGGTGAACGGCACCAGCTTTCCGATGCGCTCGATGTCGGGAATGAAACCCATGTCGAGCATACGGTCGGCCTCGTCGATGATCAGAAGCTCGCATCCCGACAGGAGCAGCCGGCCGCGCTCGAAATGGTCGAGCAACCGGCCGGGTGTGGCAATCAGCACGTCAACCCCGCGCAACAATTTTGCGTCCTGATCGTCGTACGACACGCCGCCGATGATCAGTGCGACGTTGAGCTTGTGGTTCTTGCCGTATTTTTCGAAGTGCTCGGCAACCTGAGCAGCAAGCTCACGCGTCGGTTCCAGGATGAGCGTACGCGGCATGCGCGCGCGTGCGCGGCCTTGTTCGAGCATCGTAAGCATCGGCAGCACGAAGGCGGCGGTTTTGCCTGTGCCGGTCTGTGCAATACCGAGCACGTCGCGCCGCGCCAATACGTGCGGGATAGCTTGATCCTGAATTGGTGTCGGAGTTTTGTAGCCGGCCGCTTCGATAGCCGAGAGAACTTTGGCGGATAAGCCGAGATGGGAGAAAGCCATATAACCTCAGAGATCGCCCAGATCGCGCCGGACTGGAAAAACCGATTGCTATGCGCGGGGGACGACCGAATCTTCACGTCTGATCGGTTGCCCGGAACATAGGGCGCGATGCGCCAAAGTCAATGCTGCAAAGCTGCTTAAGCCGTATTAATTCTTAATCATTTCGCGCCGTGGAGCGCGTGATGCCGGCAGATTTGCCCGTGATATTGGTTCCCGAGCTCTTGTGCAGTGCGCGGCTCTGTGCGGGATAAGTCCGAGCAATCTGCCGCGCGCGAGACGTGCTTCAGCTAAGGCGATCATGTCGCGATCGGATTCCCGTCTGTTGCTTGTCAATGCCGCGCTCGCGGTATGGCCAGGGCGTTGATCACGAAAGCAATTGTGCAAGGCTTTCCGGTCTTCATCCCTTTGCCACAGCGGGGCCAGACGCCTATACGTCGAGCCTTAGTGCCAAGGACACGATGATGCGCACGCAGGTCGGAATCGTTGGAGCAGGTCCGGCTGGGCTCATGCTTGCACGGCTTCTCCACCTGCAGGGCATTGAAACGGTCATCATCGAGAACCGCAGCCGCAACTACATTGAAAACCGCATTCGCGCGGGTCTGATCGAGCACTGGGCGGCAGACCTTCTCTCCGATCTCGGTGTCGGCGCCCGGATGCGGCAGGAAGGCATGCTGCATTGGGGCATCAATATCGGCATCAACGGTGACCTGCATCGCATCGATTTCAAGGCGCTGGTGAACAAGCGCGTCACCATTTATGGGCAGCAAGAGGTGGTGAAGGATCTGGTCGAACGCCGTCTCGCCGACGGCGGTGCGCTGCTGTTTGAGGTGAGCGACGTGAGCATACACGACCTGACCGGGAAGCAGCCCAAGATCAGGTTCAGCCACGAAGGCCGCCAACAGGAAATCAGCTGCGATTTCATCGCCGGGTGTGACGGCTTCCACGGTGTCTGCCGGCCCAGCATCCCCGATGGCGTGCTCAGCGTGTTCGAGCGCGACTACCCGTTCGGCTGGCTCGGGATCCTGTCGGAAAGCCCGCCACCGGATCATGAGCTGGTCTATTCCTACACCGATCGCGGTTTTGCGCTTTACACCATGCGTTCGCCGACACTGGCCCGTCTCTACCTGCAATGCGACCACGACGAAGACATCGAGGACTGGCCGGACAGTCGCATTTGGGACGAGCTTCACAAACGGCTTGGCGGAGCGCGCAAGCTGCAGGAAGGAAAGATGCTGCAAAAGGGCGTCACGCCGATGCGCAGCTTCGTCGTTGAGCCCATGCAATACGGGCGACTTTTCCTCGCAGGCGACAGCGCGCATATCGTTCCGCCAACCGGCGCGAAGGGCATGAACCTTGCGTTTGCCGACGTGATGATGCTGTCGCGCGCTGTCAGCGCGTTTTACAAAGACCGGCGAAATGATTTGTTGGAAGCCTATTCGGCAACTTGTTTGCGGCGCGTGTGGAAGGCTCAGCGGTTTTCCTGGTGGATGACCCAGATCATGCATCGCTTCCCGCACGAGACCGCTTTTGATCGCCGACGCCAGCTGTCCGATCTTGACTATCTGACCGGCTCGAAGGCTGCGGCGACCTCTCTGGCCGAGCAATATGTCGGGCTTCCGCTCGACTAGTCCCGCAAGACCGAGCGCAGCGGATAGCTCAACAGGACGATGGCCGCGCAGGCCGTAGCGGAAATTATCGCCAGCATGAGAAAGAACTCGATCTTTCCCATGCTCGACCAGAAGCTGCCGAGGTAACCGGCGAGGAAATTTCCGGCAAAACTGGTCGCGAGCCAGACACCCATCATCATCGAGAGTAGGGACGCCGGTGCAATCTTGGTGACCAACGACAGGCTGGTCGGTGAAAGGTAAAGCTCACCAATCGTAATAACGACGAAATACGCCAGCAGCCATACCCAGCTCGCTTTGCCGGCGCCGGCGTTCCAGGCCGCAAGCGCCATGACGAGGTAGGCGAGCGCCGTCAGGAAACATCCGATGGCAAGCTTCATCGTTGTCGATGGCTCACTTGGTCCTTGATATCTCCAAAAAGCGATAACAAAGGGGGTAAAGGCGAATATCATGAAGGGATTGAAGGCTTGAAACCATGTCACCGGGATCTCGCCGCCGAGTAATCTGCGGTCGGTAAACTGGTCGGCCCAAAGCGCGATGGTGTTGCCCTGTTGCTCGTAGGTTGCCCAGAACAGGCTGACAGGCACAAACAACAGCAGCAAAGCAAAGATCGATCGCCGCCCGTCTTTGTCGATAGCTGCGGCCGGCGATTTTCGGCGGCCAAATGCGTCCTTGGGCAAATGCGGCGTTGCCAGCAGATAAATGACAAGCGCTGCCGTCATGCCGAATCCGGCGGCAGCAAATCCGTAGTGCCAGCCAAGCTCTTCGCCGAGCGTGCCGCAAATGAGTGGTGCGAGAAACGCGCCAAGATTGATACCCACGTAGAATATCGAGAATGCGCGATCGCGACGTCGGTCACCCGGCGCATAAAGCTGGCCAACCTGTGTGGAGATATTGGGCTTGAAGGCTCCGTTGCCGAGAATGAGGAGCCCGAGTGCGAACAAAAAAAGCTGCTCGAATGCCATCGCGAAATGTCCGGCAGCCATCAGTGCGGCGCCGAGGATGACGGTCCGGCGTTGGCCTAGCACGCGATCGGCAAGCAGACCGCCCAAAATCGGTGTCAGATAGACCAGACCGCTATAGAAGCCGTAGATGTGAGAGGCGAAAGGCTGCGCAGCCAGCGGTCCGAAAATGCTTTCGAGCACGGTCTTGAAAGCCGAGAGCCCTATGACGTGGCGCGCTCGTTCGGGTTCGAGCAAGTATTTGACCAAGTACAGGACGAGCAACGCGCGCATCCCGTAGTATGAGAAGCGCTCCCACATTTCGGTCGCGAACAAATAACTGAGGGCGCGCGGATGGCCGAAAAGGTCTGTCCGCGAACGGCCGCTGGATCTTGGGAGTGCGCGCGCCGTGCTCATATCGATGCAGAACGGGTCCTTGACGGGCAAACGGTAGCATAGCCGACGAAGGCATTTTCCAATGGCCGGCCCCGGTATACGCTTTTGAAATGCGCAACCAGGGACACGTTGCGCAAACGGGGGATTCAATGATCAAGACAAAAAAGGCTGTCATCTGTGCGCTTTCGGCGTTGCTTGTCGCATTTTCGGCCGGTGTTGCAGGCGCGCAAACCGACTATCCGAGCCGTCCAATTCATTTCATTGTCGGATTTGCCGCAGGCGGCGGTAACGACCTGTTCGCGCGGCTTGTCGTGCAGAAGTTCCAGGAAAATACGGGCGCCACCGCTGTCATCGAGAACCGGGTCGGCGCAGGCGGTCGTATCGCAGCCGAATTTGTCTCGCGCCAGCCGGCGGACGGCTACATGGTTCTCGTCGGCGCAACCGGGCAAATGTCGATCGCCACCGCTGTCTATCCGGACCTCAGTTATCACGCGACCAACAGCTTTATCCCGCTCAATATGATTGCATCGTTCCCGCTGGTTCTGGTTGTTCCCGCGGACCACCCGGCTAAGACCGTGAAAGATCTGGTGGCCTGGGCCAAGGCCAATCCCGACAAATCGAACTACGGCACGTCGTCACCGGCGTTCACGATCACCACGGAATTGTTCAAGCTCAAAAGCGGAATGCCGGCCGTAGCAATTCCTTACAAGAGCAGCAACGAATCGAACTTGAGCGTTGTGTCGGGACAGAGTCTGTTCACCATTTCGGATGGCCCGCCGGCAATCCCGCTTGTCAAAGGCGGTAAAACGCGGGCACTGGCCGTTACCGGCTCGGAACGTTCACCTGAGCTGCCAGATGTGCCGAGCATGGCGGAAGCCGGATACCCGGAGGTCAATACGCAACTGTGGAGCGGCTTCTTTGTACCGGCAGGCACCCCCGCACCAGTCGTCGCCAAACTGACCGCCGAATTAGGCAAGGCGCTGGCAGCCCCTGGGGTTCAGGAAGGTTTGAAGAAGATGGCGGTAAAACCGGGAGGGCCGACGGGCGATGCCTTCAAAAAACGCATCGACGAGGACATCAAAACTTTTGCCGATGTGGCGAAGGCCGCCAACTTGACCTTTAAATAGTCATCAACGTTGCAGCAAAGTAGCGGCACCACGCGGCGTATTTTGGCTTCGGCCAATTATTGCCGCCGCGCGAGCCGCTGTTATTGTGATCGGCGTTGGAGTGTCGGCGGTATGCGGTTGGTTGCGGTCATTGGAATTGCGGCTTTGGTGGCTTTGCCCGAGATTGCAAATGCCGCTTCGGTGGAAGAGGTGTTCCAGGAATTTGGTTTGTTCGGCACCTGGGCGACGGATTGCAACAGCCCTGCGACGCCGGGCAATCCGCACGTCAGTATTACCATGCCAAGCGCCGGGCTTGTCCTCGAGGACCACGACCTTGGCCCTGACTTCGCGGTCAACCGCTACAGCGTTCTGTCGGCAGAGCCGGCGTCTCAGACGAACGTGACGGTGCAGGTGATCTTTCAGCCTGGCACTACGGTCGAGGAACGGCAGAAGCTGGTATTTTCGGTCAACAACAATACGCGCCGCACCATTTTCAATCAGAGCGACGCGGGCGCAATAAGAGTCAAGGATGGTATCGCCGTTGCGCGCGGCAGCAAGACGCCGCTGCTGCGGAAATGCGAAGACGGCAGGGTCAGCCGCTGACGTAGGCTATACGTCCAGCAAGTCGGCGCTCGCGAACTCAGCCTTCTCCTGGATAAACTCGAAGCGTGCCTCGGCTTTGGTGCCCATGAGCCGTTCGACGGCCCGGGCGGTTGGCTTCGCTTCTTTATCCGCAAGTACCACACGCAAAAGCGTGCGCTTGCCGGGAGCCATGGTCGTTTCCTTGAGCTGCGCCGCCATCATTTCGCCGAGGCCTTTGAAGCGGCTCACTTCGACCTTGGCGTTGGCGTGAAATTCTTTCTTGAGAAGCCCTTCCTTATGTTTGTCATCGCGCGCATAGACGATCTTGCCGCCATGCGAGAGTCGATAGAGCGGAGGCACCGCCAGGTAGAGATTCCCGCCCTCGATCAATTTTGGCATTTGGCGATAGAAAAAGGTGATCAGCAGTGATGCGATGTGTGCGCCATCGACATCGGCATCCGTCATCACGATGACCTTTTCGTAGCGCAGATCCTTCGCGTGATAGTGCGTGCCTGTCCCGCAACCGAGCGCCTGAATGAGATCGGCAAGCTGCGTATTCTGCGCAAGCTTGTCCTTTCCGGCAGAGGCAACGTTCAGAATCTTGCCGCGCAACGGCAGCACGGCCTGGGTGCGGCGATCGCGCGCCTGCTTTGCAGAGCCGCCCGCGCTGTCGCCCTCGACGATGAAGATTTCCGAGCCTTCCGATGCCGATGAAGTGCAGTCGGCAAGCTTTCCCGGGAGGCGGAGCTTGCGGACCGCAGTTTTGCGGGCAATGTCTTTTTCCTGGCGCCGCCGGATGCGCTCTTCCGCGCGTTCGATGACGAAATCCAGCAGCTTGTTGGCCTGCATCGGATTGGCGGCAAGCCAGTGGTCAAATGGGTCCTTGATCGCCTGTTCGACAATGCGCTGGGCTTCCGCGGTCGCGAGACGGTCCTTGGTCTGACCCTGGAACTCCGGCTCGCGTACGAACACTGAAAGCATGCAGCCGGCACCCGTCATTACGTCGTCGCTTGTAACGGGCGTCACGCGCTTTTCCTGCCCGACGCGCGAGGCATGGTCCTTGAGACCGCGCAGCAAAGCCGATCGCAGCCCGGATTCGTGCGTGCCGCCATCCGGAGTCGGGATTGTGTTGCAGTATGAGTTGAGAAACCCGTCGGTGTCAGCGGTCCAGGCAACCGCACACTCGACCGCGCCGTGACGGCCGGTCTTTCCGGCCGAGCCAGTAAAGATATCAGGGTGCACCAGCGTCGCGCCGGTCAGATTGGAAGCCAGATAGTCCTTCAATCCGTCCGCGAAATGGAACGTTGCCTTTTCGGGCACGTCCTCGACGCTCTTGAGCAACGCCTTGTCGCAGTGCCACCGAATCTCGACGCCACCGAACAGATAGGCCTTCGATCGCGTCATCTTGAAGACGCGATCGGCTTTGAACGCGGCCTTGGCCCCGAAAATTTCCGGATCCGGCTTGAAGCGGACCTTGGTGCCGCGCCGATTGGGTGCGCGGCCGGCCTTTTCCAGTTTGCCTTTCGGCTTGCCGCGCTCGAAAGCCATCCGATAGAGCTGCTGCTCGCGCGCGACTTCGACTTCCATGCGTTCCGACAAGGCGTTGGCGACGGAGACGCCGACGCCATGCAGGCCGCCTGACGTCTCGTAGACCTTCGAGTCGAATTTGCCGCCGGCGTGCAGCGTGCACATGATCACTTCGAGCGCCGACTTGCTCTTGAATTTCGGATGCGGGTCGACGGGAATTCCGCGGCCGTTGTCGGTGACGCTGACAAATCCGTTGGCCTCCATCTCGACTTCGATCCAGTCGGCATGGCCGGCAAGCGCCTCGTCCATCGCGTTGTCGATGACTTCGGCAAACAGGTGATGCAGGGCTTTCTCGTCGGTGCCGCCGATGTACATACCCGGCCGGCGGCGTACAGGCTCGAGCCCTTCCAGCACCTCGATGTGCTTGGCGGTGTAACCTGCTTCCGCGCCAGACGAGCGGGCAGGGGTCTTGCCGCGCGCCGACATCTTGGCGCGCGCAGATACCTTCGGCGCCTTGCGGGCTGACGACTTCGCTCCTCGCGGTGCGTCGAACAAATCCGGCTGTTTTGCGGATTTTTTCTTGGTCGCTGTCTTGGCCATTGAAGCCTTCAAATAGGAACGCGGCGAATCAGTTGCCAGATACTATGCCACGATGGTTATGCAGGCGTGACCAGCCAGCAACGGCGTATTCAGGTCATACGCGGAGCCGGGCCACCCTAAAGCCCGGGCAGGAAAGTCGCTAGCTGCGGGAAAGCCGCCAAGGCTGCAACAATGCCCAGCAGCACAATCCAGTAGGGAATGGAGCCTCGGAATATTTCGGCCAGCTCCACATTGGGGTCGGGCACCGCCGACTTGACCGTGAATACCAGGATGCCGAAAGGGGGCGTCAGCAGGCCGGTTTCGATAGCCAGAATTCCCATGATAGCGAAGACCAAGGGATCAAAACCCAAATGCATGGCAATGGGCGCGAAGATGGGGACGGTAAGAAGAATGATTGAGATGGAGTCGATCAGACAGCCCAGCACGAACCAGATTGCCACCATCACCAGCAAGATGCCCCACGGACCGAGCCCGGTGCCGAGCAGGAAAATCTTGGCAGCTTCCGTAAAGCCAGTCATCGACAGTACACGCGAATACAATTGCGCGCAGAACAGCAACAACAGCAGCGGACCCGACGTGCGCCCAACGTCGAGCACAACCTGCCAGACTTCTCGTGGCTTGATTCCTTTGACGACCGCCAGGATAAGAGCGCCAACAGCGCCGACACCTGCGCCCTCGGTCGGGGTACACAGGCCGAGCCAAATCGCTCCCAATGTGCCAAGGATGAGGAGAACGACCAGCAATGTGCTGGCCAGCATGGCACGGAAGGATTCCTCCTGGTCAGCCGGTGGAACAATGCGAGCGCCGCTCACATCTGCGCCCAGCGGACGCGCGGCCAGTCGCGAGGCATGAGTTTCGCCAACCAGTTCCGGCTTCAGCTTCGCCGCGACCACCACGTAGGCGACCATGCCGGCGGCGGCGAGCAGTCCGGGGATGACGCCGGCAAGGAACAGCTTGCCGATCGACAATTCAGTCAACACGCACCAGACGATCATTAAGACCGACGGCGGTATCAACATGCCAAGGCAGGCGCTGCCGGCTACGCAGCCGAGTGCAAAATCGCGGCGGTAGCCGAAGCGCCGCATCTCCGGATAGGCGATGCGCGAGAATGCGGCGGCGGCGGCGATGCTGACGCCGGTCACGAATCCGAACAGCGCGTTCGCCACAATGGTTGCGGCTGCCAGACGCCCCGGAAGCCACCGGCTGGCACGGTTGCCGAGTGCATAGAGATCGCGCGCGGCGCCGCATTTTGCCAGAAAATCGCCCATCAACATGAACAATGGGATCACGGCAAACACGTAATCGCGCAGCGCCTCATAGGCGGTATTGGCTACAAAGGTCCGTACAACCTCCAGATCGCTGGTCATCAGATAAAGGCCGAGCGCCGCGGTAATTCCCAGCGCGATGGCGATATGCACGCCAGCAAACACGATGCCGAGCAGGACGACGATAATCGCGATCATGTCGAAATGGCCGAGCATGATGCGCTTCCTAGATGTGGGTGGACGCAGTCGGTGTCACGACATTGTCCGGTTTGCCAGTGGCAAAAGATCGAGCGGCGCGCAGTGCACGAAATCCGTAGCTGATAACCACAAGCACAGACCCGAGCACGACCACGATACGGGCCGGCCAGGCCGGCACGCGCAATGCTCCTTCGCCTTCATATTCGCCGCTGACCCAGGCGTGCAGCATCGGCTCGTAGCTGCCCCAAATAATGATGCCGAAAAACAGAATGCCGAGCACCGCCGACAAAAACTGGGCAAGGGCGCGGCCGCGCAAGCCGAACATTGAGGAGAACACGTCGGTATAGATCATGCTTCCGCTCTGCACCGAATAGCCGGCAAGCAGGAAGCAGATGATGACGATCGACATTGACACCAGTTCCGGGGTGCCCTTCACCGGCGAATTAAACACCGCGCGGCCCAAAATGTCGGCGCAAACCAGAAATCCGAGCAAAAAAATGATGACCGCGGCGCCTGCGAGCAGGAGCCGTACGACTCGCGCGTTCAAGTTCTCAAACATTTTCCGCAATCTGCGTGTCGCAGAGATCGAAAGCAGGCGACCAATTCAATGATCGCCTGCTTGTGGGCGTCACTTGAGGCCGTAACGGATCGGCCACTTGTGGCCGTTGTCTTCTGCTGCCTTGAGCGCAATCTCCAGCACCTGCGTTCCAGGCAAACCGGCAGCGTCGAGTTCCTTGGCTTTCTGCGCCGGCCATGCAGCGAGCGAGTTGGCCCAGTCCTGCCGTACCTTCTCGGGCAGCGTGCGGACGTTGACGCCGTGACCCTTCAGATCGGCAAGCTGCTTGGGATAGTTCTCCTTGTTCACGGTGCCGGTCTTGGCCTCGTACTCCTTGGCGACCTCCAGGATGACGTCCTGGACGTCCTTCGGCAGTTTCGCCCAGCGCGCCGAATTGATGGTGAGGCCGTGCCAGGTAATCGCACCGAAACCGATCTCGGTGTAGAATTTCCCGACTTCATAGAGCTTGAAGTTGACCCAGCCCGACGGGAACATGATCCAGCCGTTGTAAACGCCGGTCTGCATCGAAGTGTAGGCATCGGGCAACGACGATTGCACCGGGGTGGCGCCGGCGAACTCCAGCCATTTCAGGTTGAGGCCAGCGCCCGCGATCTTCTGGCCTTTGATGTCGGCTACGCTGTTCCATTCAAAATTGGTGCCGAGGTTGTAACCGTTGTCGGCTATCAGCGCGATTAGCTTCTGCTTGAACTTGTCCTCGAACACTTTCGACATGTACGGCACCTTGTCGTACACGGCGCGTGCCACCTTCAGGCTCACTGTCGGATCCATCGTGCCGAATGGCAGCATGACCTGAAACGCATGCAGCGGAAGATTCGACGGCTCAAAGCAGAAGCAGTAGCCGCCGATATCAATAATGCCGGCCTGCACACCCTCGAGTGTATCGGCGACCTTCACCATGGCGCCGCCATAACCTTCGACGAACTCGACTTTGAATTTGGTCTTCTCCGCAACGCGCTTGGTAACCTCCGGCACGAAGAAGTTTTGCATCAGGTTGACATAGGTATTCGCCGGCGGATGGCCTGAGGCGATACGCAGACGAATGACCTCCTGTGCCATTGCCGTCGTGCTGACGGCAGAGAGCGCCAAAAAGGTGATCGTTCGCAAGATTGTTCGGATTGGCATTGTCTCCCCCAATCGCCGATTTCCGGCGTTGTTCTTGTGAAGCTTCCGGACAATCCGTCGCCTCACCATTCGCTGTCAATGCCTACAGGGACGCACATACAGGTGGCCGCGGATATCGACATGCATCGCCGTTTGTTCCGCCGTGTTGGCAACCAAATGGTGGGTGGGCCGTTGTCTAGGGCCATGGAATTTCGCGATTTGAAAGCGGGCGAGCGGCGTAAAGGAAAGCCCGGCGCCAACTCCGCCGAACGGCGCGAGCGCTCTCTTTTGGCGATCAGCGATCCCCAGCCGGTGGCTGAAGTATCGCGTCTTTGGCGTACCGCAGCGCAGTCGGCGACGATCGGCATGTTCGTTATTTTGCTTGTCGTGGCCTTGAGCTTGGCGCGTCCGGTCCTGCTGCCGGTTGTGTCGGCCTTTGTGGTCACGATGATGCTCGGACCGCTGTCGGCACGGGCAGAACGGTATCGGATCCCTTCTCTGATCTCCGCGATTATCTTGTGGCTGTTAGTGATCGGCGTCTTCTACGGCGTGATCGTCCTGCTTGCGGCGCCCGTTGTCGATTGGGTCGGTAAGGCGCCGGATATTGGCCGCACCATCGAAGAAAAACTGCACGTGTTCGATCGGCCAATCGCCTTATTGCACGGCTTGCGCGATGCCCTTTTGCCAGCTGACAAAAAAGGCAGCTTGGGCGTGGATATCATGACCTTCCTGCAACCGGTGGTTCTCGTCGTAACTCCGGCGCTTGGCCAGCTTCTCATATTCTTCGGCACATTGTTTTTCATGCTACTCGGGCGCGCACGAATGCGGCGCGTGCTCGTTGCATTCTTTGCCGAGCGGGACGCGCGCCTGCGCATGCTCAAAATCATGAACGACATTGAGCACAATCTGACTGGCTATCTGAGCATTGTAACGATCATCAACGTTGCCATCGGACTCTGCGGCGGGTTTGCGGCGTGGGTGACTGGCCTGCCGGATCCGGTCGCTTGGGCGGTGCTTGGATTCATCCTCAATTTTATTCCTTACATCGGTGCGCTGATAATGGAGGCCGCTCTGTTTTTGGTCGGTCTTGTGACGTTTACAACTCTCTCGCATGCTTTGATTGCGCCGTTGCTCTTCTTGGCGCTTGCCACCTTGGAAGGACACTTTATTACACCGAGCATTATGGGGCGCAGATTGACGCTCAATCCGCTCACCGTATTCCTGGCGCTGGTTTTCTGGACTTGGTTGTGGGGGCCGGTCGGGGCGTTTTTGGCCGTACCGCTGTTGATTGTGGCGCTGGTCGTGATCGATCATCTCTTTCCCGAGGACGAGCCTGAACTGCCGTCCTAGCGTACTGGCGCGGAGGGCGCGGGCGGGCTAGACACGGACATTGCCACTCGATGTCTCCCCATGGAATTTGAAGAAGCCGTCCAACAGACCGTTAAGTTTGTGCACCACAACCAGGCCTGGGCGGTGCCGATCGTATTTGCCTTGGCATTTGGGGAATCATTGGCATTTATCTCGCTGCTCCTACCCGCCTGGGGCGCACTGGTCGCTATTGGAGCCCTGATCGGATCAAGCGGAGTCAAGTTTTGGCCAATTTGGATCGCGGCCTCGTTGGGCGCGGCGCTCGGCGACTGGGTTTCGTACTGGATCGGCCTCAAGCTCGAATATCGAGTCGCGCATATGTGGCCGCTTTCCCGTCATCCCGCTCTCATTCCGCAGGGGGAAGTCTTCATGAAGAAATGGGGCGTTCCGGGAATTTTCATCGGCCGCTTCTTTGGGCCGCTGCGGGCGATTGTGCCGCTAATCGCAGGAATTTTTGAAATGCCGTTTTGGCATTTTCAGGTTGCAAATTTTGTCTCGGCTTTCGTGTGGGCGGCTACGCTGCTGACGATTGGCGATGTCATAAGCAAGGGTCTCAGGTGGATGTGGTGAGTGCACGCATAAAAAGCCGCCGGGATTTTGTCCCGGCGGATTTGAAGCTGTGAGGTAAAGTTTTTTATTTCACAGCGCTCGCGCCGGCCTGCGCGACCTGATGGTCTTGTTGGGACGTACCACCACTGAGTCCGATGGCACCGATGAGTTTGCCACCCACAACGATGGGCATGGCGCCCGCGACAGGCGTCACCCCAGTGAGGCGGAGAATGAAGGTTTCGCC
The DNA here is from genome assembly GCA_040512415.1 of Pseudolabrys sp. Lineage (GTDB taxonomy): Bacteria > Pseudomonadota > Alphaproteobacteria > Rhizobiales > Xanthobacteraceae > Pseudolabrys. Next base: position 19,463 of record JBEVFG010000102.1, read on the forward strand.
GTTCGCTAGCCGATCCATGTAGGACTTGGAGGGCACGCGGAACAGCGCGGACGTCCGCGCCTTATCTTGCGCGATGTCGACTGAGGCGTTTGCAGCGAGATCGGCCTTTTGCAAGTACACCAAATTTCCACCCGGTCCTACCACGGCGATGACCATGTTCCAGCCGTTCTTGGTCATTTCGGCTTCGGCAGCTGCGACAGCTGCCTTTGCCTGTTCGAGTGTGATCGGCGCCCCGTAGGCTGGCGGTGGCGGCGGTGGCGATGCCGGGGCCGCGGGCTGCTGCTGTGCATGAACAGCCGTTACTAACAACAGGGCCGCGCACGCCGATATCGTGATCACTGAAAAACGATGCATATGTCGCTCCCGAAAGATTGATTTGAGAATGCTTTTAGCTGTGCTTGCCTGGGCCGATTTGGCGCAGGATGATGCATATACTAGGGGCCTGGCGGGCAATCGCCTAGCCGCCCACAGGCGGGTCGTAAGAATTCAAATTTCGGAATAATTTCGGAAACCGGGGGTTTGTGGCAGAAGCATCCAACCGTCAGATTTCAACGAATAAAAAGTCACTCAACTGGAGGAACGTCATGACTGAACTTTCTCGCCGCTCACTACTTGTCGGCACTGCTGTCGTTGGTGCTGCTCTTGCCGGAACGACGACAATAGTGCCGTCGGCGAATGCTGCAGCACCTGCTGCAGGCAAACAGAACGCCGGCTGGTACCGCTATAAGGTTGGCGAATTTGAAGTCACTGTCGTAACCGACGGGCAGGGCAGCAACCCGCTCGGGGACAGCTATGTCGTCAACACGCCGAAGGATGCGGTTGCCAAGGATCTTGAGGCGCAATTCCTGCCAAAGGACAAGGTCATCCACACCTATACGCCGGTCGTGATCAATACTGGATCGAAGCTCGTCGCCATCGACACCGGTCTGGGCCTCGGCACCTACGCGCAGTCCAAGGGTGCGCTCGGCCAGTATCACGCGAACCTAAAGGCCGCCGGAATCGATGCAAATACGATCGATGTCGTCATCATCTCGCACTTCCATGGTGATCACATCAACGGTCTGATCGGTCCCGACAACAAGCCGATGTTCCCGAACGCGGAAATCATGGTGCCTGAAGTCGAGTGGGCCTTCTGGATGGACGAGAGCAATGTCAGCAAGCTACCGGACGTCGCAAAGCCCCAGATGCCGAATCCGAAACGCGTTTTCGGTGCGCTCGGCGACAAGGTGACGAAGTACCAGGATAAAAAGGAGCTCGTGCCCGGAATTACCTCTGTGTTTACTCCGGGTCACACGCACGGCCACCACTCGCACATTGTCTCCTCCGGCAACAACACGCTGCTCGTCCAGGCGGATGTCACGGCCGGTGCCGCCACACTCTTCGTGCGCAATCCGGATTGGCAATTCGTGTTCGATTCCGACAAGCCAACGGCCGTTGCGACACGCAAGAAGCTCTACGATATGGCATCCGCCGACAGGATGATGGTGCAGGGCTTTCATTTGCCGTTCCCGGCGGCGGGCTACATCGAGAAAGCCGGCAATGGTTATCGTCTCGTTCCGGCCACCTGGAATCCGTCGATGTAATTTGATTCCACAAATTGGAAATAGAAGGCCGCCGGTTCCGGCGGCCTTCTTGTTTGAGGTGCGTCGCGCTAAGCTGCCGCTTCGTGGCAATGGAAATTGTTTCATGGCTGAGACAGCGTTCGAGCAGGCTCTGGCGGCGCGCACGGCAGCGATGCTGGAGGCCTGCACGCGGTGCGGCAGATGCGTCGAGATTTGCCCGATGGCGAAACCGGCCGGTGTGGGCGATGCCGCGCCAGAAGATGTGATCACCGGCGTGCTGGACATCGTGCGCACCGGGGAAGGGGCTGCAGCCTCAAAAGCCTGGGCCAAAGGTTGTGCACTCACGGGCGACTGCATTGCGGCCTGCGATGAAGGCGTCAATCCGCGCTTTCTGCTGGCCATGGCACGCGTCGCCCTCGCGAAGGAGTCGTCCGAACTGCGCAATCGGCGCAAGCAGGGCGTTGAGAATTTTCGTTTGGTGGCCGACGGGGTGAATGTCCTCGCTCGCATGCAGCTTGATGAAAGCGAACTTGCACGTCTGGGCCAGCAGGTGAACGAGCGTCTGCAGAACGGCTCGACGGTGAAGGCAG